>NZ_JARAVO010000019.1:0-62187 GCF_033792805.1 Streptomyces sp. PA03-1a | reverse complement strand
GACGTAAACCGCGAGCGCTGAGGACGTGCGCCGGCGCGGTCAGTGCGGGCCTGCGCATCGTGTGCCTGGGTCGGGGCCGCGCCCGCACACGTCCACCGGGCCGCACACGAGGGGACCGGAACCGCCCTCGGAGGGAATGGCGGACAATGGGACGCATGCCATCCGTACTGCCCGACGGGGAGCCCATGCCTGAGGACGGCGCGCTCCCGCCGACCGCCCTGCGCGGCGCGGAGTCCCGCCCGCTGGGGTTCTACCTGCACGTCCCGTACTGCGCGACCCGCTGCGGCTACTGCGACTTCAACACCTACACCGCCGCCGAGCTGCGCGGCACCGGCGGCGTGCTCGCCTCCCGGGAGAACTACGCGGACACCCTGGTCGACGAGATCCGGCTGGCCCGCAAGGTGCTGGGCGACGACCCCCGCCGCGTGGAGACCGTGTTCGTGGGCGGCGGGACCCCCACCCTGTTGCCGGCCGCGGACCTGGCCCGGATGCTGGGGGCCATCCGTGACGAGTTCGGCCTGGCGGAGGGCGCGGAGGTCACGACGGAGGCGAACCCGGAGTCCGTGGACCCGGCGTACCTGGAGGAACTGCGGGCCGGGGGGTACACGCGGGTCTCGTTCGGGATGCAGAGCGCCCGGCCGCACGTGCTGCAGGTGCTGGACCGGCGGCACACGCCCGGCCGTCCGGAGCAGTGCGTGGCGGAGGCGCGGGCGGCGGGGTTCGAGCACGTCAACCTCGACCTGATCTACGGCACGCCCGGGGAGTCGGACGAGGACTGGCGGGCGTCGCTGGACGCCGCGATCGGCGCGGGGCCGGACCACGTGTCGGCGTACGCGCTGATCGTGGAGGAGGGTACGCAGCTGGCGCGCAGGATCCGGCGCGGCGAGGTGCCGATGACGGACGACGACGTGCATGCGGACCGCTACCTGATCGCGGAGGAGCGCCTGGCGGCGGCCGGCTACGGCTGGTACGAGGTGTCGAACTGGGCGACCTCGGACGCGGCCCGGTGCCGCCACAACGAGCTGTACTGGACCGGCGCGGACTGGTGGGGCGCCGGGCCGGGCGCGCACAGCCACGTGGGCGGCGTGCGGTGGTGGAACGTCAAGCACCCGGCGGCGTACGCGGCGGCGCTCGCGGAGGGCCGCAGTCCCGGGGCGGGCCGTGAGGTGCTGGCGGCGGAGGACCGCCGTGTGGAGCGGATCCTGCTGGAGCTGAGGCTGTCCGACGGCTGCCCGCTCGACCTGCTGGCCCCGGCGGGTGCCGGGGCCGCGGAGCTCGCCGTGAGGGACGGCCTCCTGGAGACCGGTCCTTACCGCGAGGGCCGCGCCGTCCTCACCCTGCGCGGCCGCCTGCTCGCCGACGCCGTCGTCCGGGACCTGGTCGACTGACTCAGCCAGGGGCCGTGACGAAGTCGATCAGTTCCTCCACGCGGCCCAGCAGTTCCGGCTGCAGGTCCCGGTAGGAGTGGACGGCGCCCAGGATGCGCTGCCAGGCGGCGCCGGTGTTCTCCGGCCAGCCCAGGGCGCGGCACACGCCGGTCTTCCAGTCCTGGCCGCGGGGGACGGCCGGCCAGGCGGGGATGCCGACGGAGGAGGGCTTCACGGCCTCCCAGACGTCGATGTAGGGGTGGCCGGCGACCAGGACGTGCTCGCCGGTGACCTCCGCGGCGATGCGGGACTCCTTGCTGCCCGGGACGAGGTGGTCCACGAGGACGCCGAGGCGGGCGTCCGGGCCGGGGGCGAAGGAGGCGACGATGGCCGGGAGGTCGTCGACGCCGTCCAGGTACTCGACGACGACGCCCTCGACGCGCAGGTCATCACCCCAGACGCGTTCGACCAGTTCCGCGTCGTGGCGGCCCTCGACGTAGATCCGGCCGGCGCGGGCGACCCGGGCGCGGGCGCCGGGGACCGCGAGGGAGCCGGAGGCGGTCAGCCGGGGGCCGGCCGCGGGGGCGGCGGCGGAGGGGCGTACGAGGGTGACCACGCGGCCCTCCAGGAGGAAGCCGCGGGGCGTCATCGGGAACACGCGGTGCTTGCCGAAGCGGTCCTCCAGGGTGACCGTGGGGCCCTCGGCGGTCTTCTCGCAGCGGACGACCGCGCCGCAGTAGCCGGTGGACACCTCCTCCACCACCAGGTCCCGTTCGGCCGCGACCTCGGGTGCGGGCGTGGCGGGACGCTTCCACGGCGGGGTGAGGTCGGGGTCGTAGTTGCGGCTGCGCATGCCAGGGATCGTATCCGCGCGGCGCACCGCTCAGGCGGATCCGAACCGGGCGGAGAGCGCGTCCCGTTGGGCGCGGACGAAGCGGGCGTCGACGACGGCGCCGTGGCCCGGCACGTACAGCGCGGTCTCGCCGCCCAGCCGCAGCAGCCGGTCCAGGGTCGCGGGCCAGGAGTGCGGGGCGGCGTCGGGCCCGGCCTGGGGCTCGCCGGACTCCTCGACGAGGTCCCCGCAGAAGACCACGGCCGGCGTGCCCGGCACGACCACCACCAGGTCGTGGGTGGTGTGGCCCTCACCCGGGTGGACCAGGAGGACCTGGCGGTCGCCGCCGAGGTCGAGCTCGTAGGAGCCGTCCACGAGGTGGCCGGGGCGTACGAGGGCGTCCGCGGCCCGTGCGGACTCGGCCTCGCCGGCGCCGTGCTCGACCGCGTCCAGGCCCAGCGAGAAGCGCTCGCGGTCGAGGTAGGCGTCGAGGGTCATCTCCCCGAAGACCTGGACGCCCTCGAAGGCGGCGGCGCCGAAGACGTGGTCGAAGTGGCCGTGGGTGAATGCGATGTGCGTCACGTCCCGTCCGGTCAGTTCGCGCACCTCCCGGCGCAGTCCGGCACCCTCGGGGACCGAGGATCCCGTGTCGACCAGCAGCACGCCTTCGTCGCCGACGACGACCCCGACGGTCACGTCGAGGAAGGGCAGCCGCCGCCGCGCCACCCCCGGTGCGAGCTGCTCCCAGCCGCCGGGGGAGTCCGGTGCGGTCGGTGTGGTCTCCACAACGCGACGGTATCCCCGCGGGACGCCTCGCGCCCGCTACGGTGGCCGGTCAAGGACGCCCCCGGGCCGGACCCGTGGACGGCCCTTGCCGAGGTCTTGCCACCCCGCCGTACACTGACTTGGGGAAAACTGGCACTCAGGGAAGAGGAGTGCCAGGCCACGGGGGCGACACGACCCGCACGGTGACCGAGCGACTGGAGGTGCGCGATGCTCAGCGAACGACGGCTCGAAGTGCTGCGTGCCATCGTCCAGGACTACGTGGGCACCGAGGAGCCGGTCGGCTCGAAGGCGCTCACCGAGCGGCACGCCCTCGGCGTCTCCCCGGCCACCGTCCGCAACGACATGGCCGTGCTGGAGGACGAGGGCTACATCCAGCAGCCCCACACCAGCGCGGGCCGCGTGCCGACCGACAAGGGCTACCGGCTCTTCGTCGACCGGCTCACCAGCGTCAAGCCCTTGTCCGGCGCCGAGCGCCGGGCCATCCAGAACTTCCTGGACGGCGCCGTCGACCTCGACGACGTGGTGGCCCGCACGGTCCGGCTGCTGGCGCAGCTGACCCGGCAGGTCGCGATCGTCCAGTACCCGTCGCTCACCCGCTCGACCGTGCGCCACGTCGAACTGCTCGCGCTCGCCCCGGCCCGGATCATGCTCGTGCTGATCACGGACACCGGACGGGTGGAGCAGCGGCTGGTGGACGCCCCGGCGCCGGTCGGCGAGACCGTCCTGGCCGACCTGCGCGCCCGGCTGAACAGCATGGTGGTGGGACGCCGGTTCAGCGACGTCCCGCCGCTGGTGCAGGAGCTCCCCGAGGGCTTCGAGCCCGACGACCGGCCCTCCGTCCAGGTGGTCCTCGCCACACTGCTGGAGACCCTGGTCGAGGAGACCGAGGAGCGGATCATGCTCGGCGGCACGGCCAACCTGACCCGCTTCGGGCACGACTTCCCGCTGACGATCCGCCCGGTGCTGGAGGCGCTCGAGGAGCAGGTGGTGCTCCTGAAGCTGCTGGGCGAGGCCAAGGACTCGGGCGTGACGGTGAGAATTGGTCACGAGAACTTCCATGAGGGCCTGAACTCCACATCGGTCGTCTCCGTCGGCTACGGTTCGGGCGACGAGGCGGTGGCGAAACTCGGCGTGGTCGGACCGACCCGCATGGACTACCCCGGAACGATGGGAGCGGTACGCGCAGTGGCACGTTACGTCGGACAGATCCTGGCGGAGTCGTAGTGGCCACGGACTATTACGCCGTGCTCGGCGTACGCCGCGACGCAAGCCCGGACGAGATCAAGAAGGCCTTCCGCCGTCTTGCGCGCGAGCTGCACCCGGACGTCAATCCGGACCCGAAGACCCAGGAGCGGTTCAAGGAGATCAACGCCGCCTACGAGGTGCTCTCGGACCCGCAGAAGAAGCAGGTCTACGACCTCGGCGGCGACCCGCTGTCGGCCAACGGCGGCGGCGCGGGCGCAGGCGCGGGCTTCGGCCAGGGCTTCGGCAACTTCAGCGACATCATGGACGCCTTCTTCGGGACGGCGTCCCAGCGCGGTCCGCGCTCGCGCACGCGGCGCGGCCAGGACGCGATGATCCGGCTGGAGATCGAGCTGGACGAGGCGGCCTTCGGCACGACCAAGGACATCCAGGTCGACACGGCCATCATCTGCAACACCTGCCACGGCGAGGGCGCGGCCCCGGGCACGACCGCGCAGACGTGTGACATGTGCCGCGGCCGCGGTGAGGTCTCGCAGGTCACGCGGTCCTTCCTGGGCCAGGTCATGACCTCCCGGCCGTGCCCCCAGTGCCAGGGCTTCGGCACCGTCGTCCCCACCCCGTGCCCGGAGTGCGCGGGCGACGGCCGGATCCGGTCGCGGCGCACGCTCACGGTCAAGATCCCGGCCGGTGTCGACAACGGCACCCGCATCCAGCTCGCGGGCGAGGGCGAGGTCGGCCCCGGCGGCGGCCCCGCCGGCGACCTGTACGTCGAGATCCGCGAGCTGCCGCACCAGGTCTTCCAGCGGCGCGGCGACGACCTGCACTGCACCGTCACCATCCCGATGACGGCCGCGGCGCTGGGCACGAAGGTCCCGCTGGAGACCCTGGACGGGCTGGAGGAGATCGACATCAGGCCCGGGACGCAGTCCGGCCAGTCGATCCCGCTCCACCAGCGCGGCATCACCCACCTGCGGGGCGGCGGCCGGGGCGACCTCATCGTGCACGTCGAGGTCCAGACCCCGGGCAAGCTCGACCCGGAGCAGGAGGAGCTGGTGCGCCGCCTGGCGAAGCTGCGCGGCGAGGAACGGCCCATGGGGCAGTTCCAGCCGGGCCAGCAGGGCCTGTTCTCCCGCCTGAAGGACGCGTTCAACGGGCGTTAGCACGACACGGCCGGGCCGACGGGGCCCGGCCGCCCACCGGCCCGCGGTCCGGGGTGGACACCCTGGACCGCGGGCCGACGCGTGCCGTGAAACGATGGCCGCATGGCCGCCCTGACCCACCGCTCCCCGAGGACCGCGCCGTGACCGCACCCGTCTTCGTCGTCGAACCCGGAGCGCTGGGCCCGGACCGCATCACCCTCTCCGGCCCCGAAGGGCGGCACGCGGTGTCCGTGCGCCGGCTGCGGGTCGGCGAGGAGATCGTGCTCACCGACGGCCTGGGACGCGGCGCGTACGGCACGGTGGCGGCCGTCGACGGCAAGGACACGCTCGAGGTCGCCGTCGCCGACGTCCGCGAGGAGGCCGAGCCCCGCCCGCGGATCACCGTCGTCCAGGCGCTGCCCAAGGGCGACCGCGGGGAACTCGCCGTCGAGACCATGACCGAGGTCGGCGTCGACGCGGTCGTGCCGTGGGCCGCCGCGCGCTGCATCACCCAGTGGAAGGGCGAGCGCGGCGCCAAGTCCCTGTCCAAGTGGCGTTCCACCGCCCGCGAGGCCGCCAAGCAGGCCCGGCGCCTGAGGTTCCCCGAGGTCGCCGAGATGATGACGACCCGTCAGGTCGCCGGGCTGCTGTCCGGTGCGGCGTTCGCCGCGGTCCTCCACGAGGAGGGCTCCGAGCCGCTCGCCGTGGCCCCGCTGCCGCCCGAGGGTGACCTCGTGCTCGTCGTCGGCCCCGAGGGCGGGGTCTCCCCGGAGGAGCTCGACGCCTTCGCCGCGGCCGGTGCCAAGCCGTACCGACTCGGCGCCAGTGTCCTGCGCACCTCCACCGCCGGCGTCGCCGCGACCGCCCTCCTGCTCGGCCGCACCGGGCGCTGGGGCTGAGGCGGCCGCCGGGCCGGAATCCCCCCGGCGGGCAATGAGATCGAAAACCCCTGACCAGCAGGGCGCCGGGTGGTTAGTGTGACGACGTGACGCAGCCGCAGCCTTCGCACCCCGCGTACCTCCGCTTCCCGCACCTGCACGGTGACCTGATCACCTTCACCGCCGAGGACGACGTCTGGGCCGCCCCGCTGGACGGCGCCGGCCGGGCCTGGCGGGTCAGCGCGGACAACATGCCCGTCGGCCATCCGCGGTTCTCCCCCGACGGGGCGCTCATCGCGTGGACCTCCACGCGGGACGGCGCACCCGAGGTGCACGTCGCGGCCACCGACGGCGGGCCGTCGAAACGCCTGACGTACTGGGGCAGCGGCCGCACCTCCGTGCGCGGCTGGACGCCCGGCGGCGACGTACTGGCCATCAGCACGTCCGGGCAGGCGTCGCTGCGCCGCACCTGGGCGCGGGCGATCCCGGTCGACGGCGGTCCCGCGTCGACGCTGCCGTACGGGCCGGTCGGCGACGTCGCCCACGGGCCGGACGGGGCCGTGCTGCTGCTGTCGGCCACGATGGGCCGCGAGGCCGCGGCCTGGAAGCGCTACCGGGGCGGCACCGCGGGCAAGCTGTGGATCGACCGCACCGGCGACGGGGAGTTCGAGCGGATCCACGCCGGCCTGGACGGCAACCTGGAGTGCGCGATGTGGGTGGGGGACAGGATCGCCTTCCTCTCCGACCACGAGGGCGTCGGCGCGCTCTACTCCAGCCTCCCCGACGGCGGCGACCTGCGCCGGCACACCGCCGTGGCGGACGGCGGCTTCTACGCGCGGCAGGCCGCCACCGACGGCACCCGCGTCGTCTACACCAGCACCGGCCGGTTGTTCCTGCTGGACGACCTCGACGGCGCGCAGGCCCGCCCGGTCGAGGTACGCCTCGGCGGCCAGCGTGCCGACCTGCAGCCGCACCCGGTCCACGCGGCCCACCACCTCGGCGACGCCCGGCCCGACCACACCGGCCGTGGCAGCGCGGTGGAGATCCGCGGCACCACGCACTGGGTCACCCACCGCGGCGGCCCGGCGCGGGCGTTGTCCGCCGAGCCGGGTGTGCGCACGCGGCTGCCGCGGGTGTTCGGCGGCGAGGGCGACCAGCAGGTCGTCTGGGTCACCGACGCCGAGGGCGAGGACGCGCTGGAGATCGCCCCCGCGGCGGGCTCCGGCACTGCCGCGCCCCGCAGGCTGGCCGCGGGGCGGCTCGGCCGGGTCCTGTCCATGAGCGTCTCCCCGGACGGCCACCGGATCGCCGTCGCCTCGCACGACGGCCGGGTGCTGCTCGTCGAGGCCCAGACCGGTGAGGTCCGCACCGTCGTCGAGGGCGAGCACGGCCCCGCGAGCGGCCTCGCCTTCTCGCCCGACTCGGCCTGGCTCGCGTGGTCGCACGCCGGTCCCGACCCGCTGCGCCAGCTCAAGCTCGCCTCGACCGCCGACCTCACCGTCGTCGACGCGACCCCGCTGCGCTTCCGGGACTTCTCGCCCGCCTTCACCGCCGACGGCAAGCACCTGGCGTTCCTGTCCGAGCGCTCCTTCGACCCGGTCTACGACGAGCACGTCTTCGACCTCGCCTTCCTCGGTTCCTGCCGCCCCCACCTGATCACGCTCGCCGCCACCACGCCCTCGCCCTTCGGCCCGCAGCGCCACGGGCGGCCGGTCGACTCCTCGTCCGAGGACAAGGACGGCGACGACCGCGGCCAGGACGAGGGCAAGAAGGACTCCCGCAAGGAGGACGGCGAGGACCGGCACCGCACCCCCGTCACCAAGGTGGACGCCGAGGGCCTGGCCGACCGCATCGTGCCCTTCCCGGTGGAGGCTGCCCGCTACTCCACGCTGCGCGCGGCCAAGGACGGCGTCCTGTGGCTCCGGCACCCCGTGCGCGGCGTCCTGGGGGCGAGCCTGGCCTCGCCCGAGGCCGAGCCGCCGTCCACCGCGCTGGAGCGGTACGACCTCAAGCAGCTGCGCGTGGAGGACATCGCCGACGACGCCGACGACTACGCCGTCAGCGGGGACGGCAACAAGGTGCTGGTGACGTCCGGTCACCGGCTGCGGGTGGCGGCGGCCGACCACAAGTCGGCACCGTCCGACGACGAGACCGACAGCAACGTGACCGTCGACCTCTCCCGGGTCCGCGTCACCGTGGACCCGCAGGCCGAGTGGCGTCAGATGTACGACGAGTCGCACCGGCTGATGCGGGACAACTTCTGGCGCGCCGACATGGGCGGCGTCGACTGGGACGGCGTGCGCGAGCGCTACCGGCCCGTCCTGGACCGGGTCGCCACCCACGACGACCTCGTCGACCTGCTCTGGGAGGTGGCGGGCGAGCTCGGCACCTCGCACGCCTACGTCACCCCGCCCGGCGGCCGCGGTGACGCGCTGAACCGCCAGGGCCTGCTCGGCGCGGACCTCGCCCGCGACGCGGACGGCGTGTGGCGGGTGGAGCGCGTGCTGCCCTCGGAGACCTCCGACCCCCGGGCCGGGTCCCCGCTGGCCGCGCCGGGCGTCGCGGTCCGCGCCGGCGACGCGATCCTCGCGGTGGACGGACGGCCCGTGGACCCGCTGGCCGGCCCCGGCCCGCTGCTGCTCGGCACCGTGCGCAAGCCCGTGGAGCTCACCGTCGGCCCGGCCGACGGCGGGGCGGTGCGCCATGTCGTCGTCGTGCCCATCGGGGACGAGGAGCCGCTGCGCTACCACGACTGGGTGGCCGGGCGCCGGGCGTACGTGCGCGAGCTGTCCGGCGGACGGCTGGGGTACCTGCACGTGCCCGACATGGTCGGCTCCGGCTGGGCCCAGATCCACCGCGACCTGCGCGTGGAGGTCACCCGGGAGGGTCTGGTCGTGGACGTGCGGGAGAACCGCGGCGGCCACACCTCCCAACTGGTCGTGGAGAAGCTGGCGCGGCGGATCGTGGGCTGGGACCTGCCGCGCGGGCTGCCCGCCTTCAGCTACCCGCTGGACGCTCCGCGCGGGCCCGTCGTGGCCGTCGCGAACGAGTTCTCCGGCTCGGACGGCGACATCGTCAACGCGGCGATCAAGGCGCTGGGGATCGGGCCCGTGGTGGGCACCAGGACCTGGGGCGGCGTCATCGGCATCGACTCCCGCTACCACCTGGTCGACGGGACGCTGGTCACCCAGCCGAAGTACGCCACGTGGCTGGAGGGCGTGGGCTGGGACGTGGAGAACCACGGTGTCGACCCGGACGTGGAGGTCGTCCACACCCCGCAGGACTGGGCCGCCGGGCGCGACCCGCAGCTGGACGAGGCCGTGCGCATCGCCCTGGAGGCGCTGGAGGCCAATCCGGCCCGTACCGCGCCCCCGTTGCCCTAGCGGCGTGGGCGGGGCGGGGCCCGGTGCGACCCGGGCCCCGCGCCGGCGCGCCGCCGCGAGGGGCACCGGTAGCATGCGGGACGTACTGATCAACCCCTGGACGGAGGCGTCAGGTGGCGGGAGAACCGCAGGCGGACTGCCTGTTCTGCAAGATCGTCGCGGGGAGCATCCCCGCGACCGTCGTGCGGGAGACCGAGACGACGGTCGCGTTCCGCGACATAAACCCCCAGGCGCCGACGCACGTCCTGGTCATCCCCAAGGCGCACTACCCGGACGCCGCCGCACTGGCCGCCCAGGCGCCCCAGCTCGCCGCGGACGTGCTGCGGGAGGCGGGCGAGGTCGCGGCCGGGGACAAGGTGGACGGCACCGGCTACCGGGTCGTCTTCAACACCGGCGCGGGGGCGGGCCAGACCGTCTTCCACGCGCACGCCCACGTGCTGGGCGGCCGTGGCCTCGAGTGGCCTCCCGGATAACCACCGGTGTCCGCACGTGAATTGGTCGTGCTCGGCACGGCCAGCCAGGTCCCGACCCGGCACCGCAACCACAACGGCTACTTCCTGCGCTGGGACGCCGAGGGCATCCTCTTCGACCCGGGGGAGGGCACCCAGCGTCAGATGCTGCGGGCCGGTGTGGCGGCGCACGACCTCACCAGGCTGTGCGTGAGCCACTTCCACGGGGACCACAGCCTGGGCCTGGCCGGGGTGATCCAGCGGATCAACCTGGACCGGGTGCCCCACCCGATCACCGCCCACTACCCCGAGTCGGGCAGGCGGTTCTTCGACCGGCTGCGGTACGCCACCGCCTACCGCGAGACCGTGCGGCTGCGCGAGGAACCGGTGGCGGGCGAGGCCGCGGTGCTGGTCGACTCCGAGGCCTTCCTGCTGGAGGCGCGCCGGCTGTCGCACCCGGTGGAGGCGTACGGCTACCGGCTGGTCGAGCCCGACGGGCGCCGCATGCTGCCGGAGCGTCTGGCCGCGCACGGCATCACCGGCCCGGCGGTGGGCCGGCTGCAGCGCGAGGGCGAGGTGGACGGGGTGACGCTCGCCGAGGTAAGCGAGACGCGCCCGGGCCAGCGCTTCGCCTTCGTGATGGACACCCGGCTGTGCGACGCGGTGTACGCCCTCGCCGACGGCTGCGACCTGCTCGTCATCGAGTCGACCTTCCTGGACGAGGACGCCGCGCTCGCCGAGGAGCACGGCCACCTGACGGCCGGCCAGGCAGCCCGGGTGGCGGCCGAATCGGGCGTACGACACCTGGTGCTCACGCACTTCTCGCAGCGCTACACCGACCCGGCGGACTTCGAGCGCCAGGCCCGGGACGCGGGTTTCCAGGGCGAGCTGACGGTCGCCCAGGACCTCGGCCGGGTCGCCGTGCCGAAGCGCCGCCAGGCCTAGCCGGAGCCGTCCGCACCCCTGTGACCTGTACGGTTGCGAGGTGAGCATCCCGAAGGCCGAACTCCACCTGCACATCGAAGGCACCCTCGAACCCGAACTCGCCTTCACCCTCGCCGAGCGGGGCGGGGTCGACCTGCCCTACGCCTCGACCGAGGAGCTGCGACAGGCCTACTCCTTCAGCGACCTGCAGTCCTTCCTGGACCTGTACTACGCGCTCATGGCCGTGCTCCGCACCGAGCAGGACTTCGCGGACCTCGCAGACGCCTATCTCGCCCGGGCCGCCGCGCAGGGCGTGCGGCACGCCGAGGTCTTCTTCGACCCGCAGGCGCACACCGCGCGCGGCGTCCCGATCGGCACCGTCGTCGAGGGCCTGGCGCGGGCGCTGGACGGCAGCCGGGAGCGGCACGGCGTCAGCACGCGGCTGATCATGTGCTTCCTGCGGGACGAGCCGGCCGAGTCCGCGCTGGAGACCTTCGAGGCCGCCCGGCCCCACCTGCACCGGATCAGCGCCGTCGGCCTGGACTCCGCCGAGGTCGGCCACCCGCCGTCGAAGTTCCGCGCGGTCTACGAGGCCGCTGCCGCGGCGGGCCTGCGCCGGGTCGCGCACGCGGGTGAGGAGGGCCCGCCGGCGTACGTGTGGGAGGCGCTGGACGTGCTCGGCGTCGAACGGATCGACCACGGCATCCGCAGCATGGAGGACCCGGAGCTGGTGGCCCGGCTGGTCCGCGACCAGGTGCCGCTGACCGTCTGCCCGCTGTCCAACGTGCGGCTGCGCTGCGTGGACACCCTCGCCGACCATCCGCTGCCCGCCATGCTCGACGCGGGGCTACTGGTCACCCTGAACTCCGACGACCCCGCCTACTTCGGCGGCTACGCGGGCGACACCTTCGACGCCGTGGCCGGTGCGCTCCCGCTCGGCGAGGACGCCCTGCGCCGGCTCGCCCGCAACTCCTTCCTGGCCGCCTTCCTCGACGACGACGAGGAACTGCGCGCCCGGTACCTCGCCGAGGTGGACGCCCACACGTTCTGAGCCCGCTCTGAGTGCGTGCGCGCGTGCCGGCATGAGTACGCGCACTCATGCGGGCCGCACCGCGCGGGCGGAGCATGGAGTCATGCGAAGGCACCTGATACGGCCCGCAGCGGCCGTCACGCTGATCGTGACCACGCCCGTCGCCACCTGGGGGCTCATGGGCCGGCAGGACGCGGCCGGCTTCGAACCCGCCGAACTGGACTACCTGGTACGGCCCTTCGCCATCCCGGAGGGGGCGGAGACCGCGATCGGCGTGGCCGCGGCCGTGCTGGCCGCCGGCGCGGCCGTGCTGCTGGGCCGGGCCTCCCGTCCCGGGCCGGACCGCTTCGACGGCCGGTGGTGGGAGGTCATCGGGCCGCTGCTCGCGGCGGGGCTGCTGGCCGGAGCGATCTGGCGGACGGTGACCGCCGGGGTCATCGGCGCCAACATCGGCGCCGGGCTGGCGATCCTGCTCGGCGGCCCGGTGGTCGCCGGGCTGGTGCTGTGGTCGCTGGGCCGGGGCCTGTGGCTGGCCCGCGCGCGGCGCCGCGGCACCCGCCCCCCGCGCGGGGGGACGGGCACCGCGGGCTGGCGGCCCGCCGCCGGTCAGGGCACGTAGTACATCGGGTTGGGGAGCTTGAACGACTTGTCGGCGTGCCCGCCGTTCAGGTCGCTGTACTGGTCGCCGAAGTTGGCGACGATGTCGTACCCCTGCGCCTCGATGTGGGCCCGGGTGCCCGCCTTGTAGTCGACGGTGGAGCAGGTCCACGTCGGGGCGGAGCAGGGCAGGTAGTCGGTCGCGACCTTGTTCTTGAGGAAGAAGTGCGCCGGGTCGGCGCTGGAGGTGTAGCCGGCGGTCCCGAGGTTGCGGACGCTCGCGGCGCGCTGCGTCTCCGGGCGGCCGGTGATCCAGAAGACCGTCACGCCGTGGTCGGCGGCCCAGTTGGCCAGCTGGGGCATGCCGAAGACCGGGGCCATGTCCTTGTTCTGGATGTAGGCGTCGTTCGAGGCCGGCGTGTAGTTGAAGCCCACCTCCAGCTCGTAGTTGTACGTCAGCAGGGACGTGTCGTCGACGTCCAGGACGATCGCGGGCTTGCCGTGGCGGTGGTGCGCGGACTTCGCGAGGGCGTCCCGCAGGTAGTCCTGGGCCTTCTTCTCGATGCCGGCGACCTGCTTGGCGTAGTTGCCGTCGGTCGCGGCCTGGTGCTCACCGGAGGCGTCGACGGTGTCGCCGTAGTACGCCTTGATGTCGTTGACCACGTCGGTCAGGTTGGGGATCTGCTTGTCGCTGCGCGGCACGGAGGTGTCCGCGGTCGCCGCGCCGACCCCGTAGAGAGTGGCGGCCGCCGCCACCGCGGCGACGGCGGCGGCGAGGGTGCGGGTGCGCCCGCGGGTGAACACGGACGGTCTGGCTGCGGGCATCTGGGGGGCTCCTTCGATCCGGCCGGAGGGCACGCACGGCCGGGCCCACGCGCTTCGGGGGAACGCCCGGCCCTGCGGGGCTCGTTGACGCGGCGACGCTAGGGGCCCCGATCATGCTGGTCAAGGGCTGTCTACGCGCGATGACCCCCAATCGCCGCCCGAGGACGGATCAGCCCAGGTCGCCACGTGCGGAAAGGACCGGCAAAGCTTTGGTATGCCGCCGCGGCCGGGCCCCGCGCCGCCGTGCCCGTACCCGCCCGAGGGTCAGTGGCGGTGCCGTCCCGGGCGCCGCCGCCCCGGTGCGGCGCCCCTCCTGCGGGTGGCCCTCGACAGAGCCGCGCCGCCCGCGAAGAGCACGACGCCCACCGCGAACGCGGTGAAGCCCAGCGGTGCCTTCGGCAGTCCCCACAGGGTCTCCGCGAAGGGGTCCGGCGGGGCCTGCGCACTGCCCACGCCGCCCAGCAGGCTGAGGATCAGGGACACCCAGACGGCGAACCCGGCAAGCGCCACCAGCACCCCGGCGGCCATGAGCACCCGGCCCGGCCCGCGCACCCGGAACAGCCCGGTGCAGGCCTCCTCGGCGGCCCCGGGGTCGTCCGCCTCCCGCCCGTCGCCGCCGGCCCCGTAGTGCCGGCGCCCGGCGAGGTACTGCGCGCGCCCGGACGGGTAGCGGCGGGTGGGGCCGGGCCCGGACCGGCCCCGGGTGTCCCCGAGGTCGTGGAGCACGGTCAGCGGCGAGGGAGTGCCACCCGGGCCATCCGCGGTTTCCGCGGCCTCTCCGGCTTCCGGGCGGTCCGCCTCGTCCCCGGGGTCCGCCTGCCGGGCCGACTCCACCGACAGCCGCAGCTCGACGTGGCCGATACGGAGCAGGTCACCGTCGTGGAGGGGGCGCGGTGCGTCGAGCAGGGTCCCGTTGAGGTAGGTGCCGTTGGTCGAGCCGAGGTCGCTGAGCACCACGTGGCTCCCGGCGCGGTTCATCGCGGCGTGCCGCCGGCTCACGCCCTCCTCGTCGAGCCGGATCCCGCTGCCGGCGAGCCTGCCGATCTCGCAGTAGCCGGCCGGTACGGGGTAGGCCCGTCCGGTGTCCGGCCCCGTGGTCACGATCAGTTGTGGCGGTGCGGCCGAGTGTCCGGGCATCTCCAGCCCCTGGGGGTCATCCGCTTTCCCTCAGGATCCGTCCGCGTCCCCGTGCGGACAAACGCTGGTCACGGCCCCGGGCGCGCGTACGATCGGTCGGAACGACACCAGGTCGGGAGGAGCCCGGGTGGAAGACCAGCCCGTCCTCGACCCGCTCGCGGCGGTGCGCGGGCCGGACGACCCGGAGACCGATGTGTACCTGACCGGCACGGTCTTCCTGGACATCATCTTCACCGGTCTCGACAGCGCGCCCGTGCGCGGCACCGAGTCCTGGGCGCGCGGCATGGGATCGAGTCCCGGCGGCGTGGCCAACATGGCGACCGCCCTCGCCCGGCTGGGGCTGCGCACCTCGCTCGCGGCCGCCTTCGGCGACGACGTGTACGGGGACTACTGCTGGGACGCCCTCGCGGTGGGGGAGGGCATCGAGCTGGAGCTGTCCCGCAAGATCCCCGGCTGGCACTCGCCGGTCACGGTCTCCATGGCGTACGAGGGCGAGCGCACCATGGTCAGCCACGGCCACGAGGCGCCGCCGCCCGAGGAGCCCGCGCCGCTCTGCCCGCCGCCGAGCCGGGCGTGCGTGGCCTCGCTGGTGCCCGGGGTCCCGCAGCAGGAGTGGATCGGCACCGCCGCCGGGCGGGGCAGCCGGATCTTCGCCGACGTCGGCTGGGACGACAGCGGCCGCTGGGACAGCGCGGACCTGGCGGACCTGGCGCACTGCGAGGCCTTCCTGCCGAACGCCGCCGAGGCCATGCGCTACACCCGCACCGACTGCCCCCGGGCCGCCGCCCGCAAGCTCGCCGAGCTGGTCCCGCTGGCGGTGGTGACGCTCGGCGCCGAGGGCGCGTACGCGGTCGACTCCGCCGCCGGCCAGGCCGCCGAGGTGCCGGCGCTGTCGGTGGAGGCGCTGGACCCCACGGGCGCCGGGGACGTCTTCGTCGCGGGCTTCCTGACCGGCACCCTGGCCGGCTGGTCGCTCGCCGACCGGCTGGCCTTCGCGTGCCTCACGGCCGCGCTGTCGGTGCAGGAGTTCGGGGGCTCGCTCTCGGCGCCCGGCTGGATCGAGATCGCGGCCTGGTGGCAGCACGCCAAGGCCTACGACGACCAGGACCGCTCGGCGCTGCGCCGCTACGCCTTCCTGGACGACCTGCTGCCCACCGGCACCCGCCGCTGGCCCCTGCGCCGCGCCGTGCCGACGATCGGCTTCCGTCCGCCGCCCTTCCGCTGACGCGGTGGCGGAGCCGGCGTCAGGCGATCACGTCGACGGGGCAGCGGGCCGCCTTCGCGCGCTCGATGCGGGCGTCGCCCGTGACCAAGGTGCACCCCAGGTGTTCGGCGAGCGCTGCGTACGAAGCGTCGTACGCGGAGAGGTTGGCGCGCAGCTCCCAGATGCGATCGAGCAGGGCGTATCCCGGCATGCGCTGGATCGGCAGGGCGGACAGCAGGGTGATCGCCGTCTCCGCCGAGGCCTGCCCCAGCTTCCCTCCGAGCGACAGGCCGCGGATCGCATGGGCCGCCTCGAACTCGATGAGGGCCGGCGCGTGCAGGGTCTCGCCGGCCATCCGTTTGCGCGCGAGATCGCCCAGTGGGCCGGCGTGGGTGAGGGCGAGGACGAGTGCGGACGCGTCGACGACGATCACTCGCGGCGCCCCTCGTCGATGTGTCCGAGCAGGTCCGCCACGGTGTAGTCGGCTGTCGCCGCCTTCCGGGCGCTGGCCAGTATGTCGTCGACCGTCGGTGTTCTCGCCTGTTCGATCAGCCTCTGGCGCAGGTACTCGTTCAGGGACTGGTGCGCCTCGATCGCGCGGTGTTTGAGGGTGCGGTGCACGTCGTCGGGGACGTCCTTGATCTGGATGTTCGCCATGCCGTCACGCTAACATGCGAAACGCATGCTTGCATGCGTTTCGCATGCTGGCGTCAGACCCGGCGCTCCAGGATCCGGCCCGGCCAGGGGGCGCCCTCGGCCTGGGGCACGGTGAAGGGCTGGGCGAGGGTGAAGCCCAGGGCCTCGTACTGCCGGACGAGCCGGCCCTCGCCGCCCGCGTAGCAGTCGACCCGCAGCAGCGGGATGCCGCGGCGCCGCGTCTCGGCGACGGCGTCGTCCACCAGGGCCGCGCCGATGCCGCTGCCGGACAGCGCCCGGTCGGTGACGAGCAGCCGCAGGTACAGCTCGCGCCCGTCCACGGGCGGGGCGTAGTCGGGCTTCTCCTCGGCCAGCACGCACACGCCCACCACCCGGCCGTCGGCCACGGCCGCGCGCAGCAGGTACTCCTTCGCGTACCGGGCCACGCGCTCCACCGCCGGGGGCCGGGAGGACCAGGGGCGGGTGCCCCACTGGCCGGTGTGGCCGCGGGCGGTCAGCCAGGCGACGGCTCCGTCCAGCAGGGCGAGCGTCGCGGGCAGGTCCTCGGGTCCTCCGGTGCGGATCTCCATCCCGCAGTTCTACCCGGCGCGTGACGCAGCGTAAAACCCCTCGGCACCCCAGCCGCACCGACGTACCCTTGAACCCCAAGCCCAGTGGCATGTCGAACAGCAGAAGGCGGGATGAGCAGGCCGTCGAGCCTGGCCCATGACTCAGACACCGACAACGCAGCAACCGCAGGCGAGCGCCCACTTCGTCGTACCGGCCAAGCACCCCATGGTGACGGTCCTGGGGTCCGGTGACTCGCTCCTGCGCGTGATAGAGCAGGCGTTCCCGGCCGTCGACATCCATGTACGAGGCAATGAGGTCAGCGCGAGCGGTGAATCCGCGGACGTCGCGCTGGTCCAGCGCCTCTTCGACGAGATGATGCTGGTACTGCGCACAGGCCAGCCGATGACGGAGGACGCAGTGGAGCGGTCGATCGCCATGCTCCGCCAGGACAGCGGAGCCGACGGCCTGGAGGAGACCCCCTCCCAGGTGCTCACCCAGAACATCCTTTCCAGCCGGGGCCGCACCATCCGCCCCAAGACCCTCAACCAGAAGCGCTACGTCGATGCGATCGACAAGCACACGATCGTGTTCGGCATCGGCCCCGCCGGTACCGGCAAGACCTACCTGGCCATGGCCAAGGCCGTCCAGGCGCTGCAGTCCAAGCAGGTCAACCGGATCATCCTGACCCGCCCCGCCGTCGAGGCGGGCGAGCGGCTCGGCTTCCTGCCGGGCACGCTCTACGAGAAGATCGACCCGTACCTGCGTCCGCTGTACGACGCGCTGCACGACATGATCGACCCCGACTCGATCCCGCGCCTCATGGCGAGCGGGACGATCGAGGTCGCTCCTCTGGCGTACATGCGCGGCCGCACGCTCAACGACGCCTTCATCATCCTCGACGAGGCGCAGAACACCAGCGCCGAGCAGATGAAGATGTTCCTCACCCGGCTCGGCTTCGACTCCAAGATCGTCATCACCGGTGACGTCACCCAGGTCGACCTCCCCGGTGGCACGAAGAGCGGACTGCGCCAGGTCGTGGACATCCTGGACGGCGTCGAGGACGTGCACTTCTCGCGCCTGACGAGCACGGATGTCGTACGCCATAAGCTGGTCGGGCGCATCGTGGACGCATACGAGCGCTACGACGACCTCAACGGCAACCGAAAGTAGCCACCGAAGCACTATGGCGATCGACGTCAACAACGAATCCGGCTGGGACTTCGACGAGGCGGCGGTGCTCGACATCAGCCGCTACGCCCTGCAGCACATGCGTATCCACCCCCTGTCCGAGCTCTCCGTCATCGCGGTCGACGCCGACGCCATGGAGCAGCTGCACGTCCAGTGGATGGACGAACCGGGGCCCACCGACGTCATGTCCTTCCCGATGGACGAGCTGCGTCCCGGGAAGGAGGACGAGGAGCCCCCGCAGGGACTGCTCGGGGACATCGTGCTCTGTCCCGAGGTCGCCAAGAAGCAGGGCGACGAGGCCGTGACCAAGCACTCCATGGACGAGGAGCTGCAGCTGCTCACCGTCCACGGGGTGCTGCACCTGCTCGGTTACGACCACGAGGAGGCCGACGAGAAGGCCGAGATGTTCGGTCTGCAGAAGGCCATCCTCGACGGCTGGCGCGCCGAGCGCGGCATCCAGGGGCCGTCGCCGGCCCCGACGACCACCCACTGATCGCGATGGTGGTCTTCGCCGTCCTGCTGGTCGTCGTCGCCTGGCTGGCCGCCTGCGCCGAGGCCGGCATCGCCCGCACCTCCCGCTTCCGGGCGGAGGCGGCGGTGCGGGCCGGCCGGCGCGGGGCGGACAAGCTGCTGGCGGTCTCCTCGGATCCCACCCGCTACCTCAACGTCGCGCTGCTGGTCCGGGTGGCCTGCGAGATGGCGGCGGCGGTGCTCGTCACCGTCGTCTGCGTCCGGCACTTCGAGGAGACCTGGCAGGCGGTCCTGGTGGCGGTCGCCGTCATGATCGTCGTCTCGTACGTCGCGGTGGGCGTCTCGCCCCGCACGATCGGCCGCCAGCACCCGCTGAACACGGCCACCGCGGCGGCTTACGTGCTGCTGCCGCTGGCCCGCGTCATGGGCCCGGTCCCGGCGCTGCTGATCCTGCTCGGCAACGCGCTCACCCCCGGCAAGGGCTTCCGCCAGGGCCCGTTCGCCTCCGAGGCGGAGCTGCGCGCGCTGGTCGACCTCGCGGAGAGCGAGTCCCTCATCGAGGACGAGGAGCGCCGCATGGTGCACTCCGTCTTCGAGCTCGGCGACACCCTGGTGCGCGAGGTGATGGTGCCGCGCACCGAACTGGTGGCCATCGAACGCTTCAAGACGATCCGGCAGGCCATGACCCTGGCGCTGCGCAGCGGTTTCTCGCGCATCCCGGTCACGGGCGAGAGCGAGGACGACATCGTCGGCATCGTCTACCTCAAGGACCTCGCCCGCCGCGTGCACATCAACCGGGACGCCGAGACCGACCCGGTCTCCTCGCTGATGCGCCCGGCCTTCTTCGTCCCCGACACCAAGAACGCCGGCGACCTGCTGCGCGAGATGCAGCGCGAGCGCAACCACGTCGCCGTCGTCATCGACGAGTACGGCGGCACGGCCGGCGTCGTCACCATCGAGGACATCCTGGAGGAGATCGTCGGCGAGATCACCGACGAGTACGACCGCGAGGTGCCGCCCGTGGAGGAGCTGGGCGGGGGCCGTTACCGCGTCACCTCCCGCCTCGACCTCGGAGACCTGGGCGAGCTCTACGGCGTGGACCTGGACGACGAGGACGTCGAGACCGTCGGCGGCCTGCTCGCCAAGACCCTCGGCCGGGTGCCGATCCCCGGTGCCTCCGCCGTCGTCGGGCTCCCCGAGACCGCCTCGGCCCCGCACGCCCCCGCCGCGCTCCGGCTCACCGCGGAGGCCCCGTCGGGCCGCCGCAACCGCATCGGGGCGGTCCTCGTCGAGCCGGTCCCGGTCGTCGCGGAGGACCCCTCGGGCCCGGAGCCGGACGGGGCGATGCACGGCGGGTAGCGCCGGTCAGCCCTGGTCGACGAGCGGGACGCCGGGGGCGAAGTGTTCCAGCGCGGCGGCCAGGCGTCGGCGGTCGAGCCGCCAGCCGTTCACCTGGCGGGACGCTATGACCAGGTCGAACGGTACGGGGACCAGGGCCCCCGCGACGGCGCGTGCCAGCGCGCCCTGCCCGGGGCCGGGCAGGGGCGGAGCGCCCTCGCGGCGCTGCACCCCGATCCAGGGCACCCGGTGGCCGTACGGGACCGGCTGCTTCCACAGCACCACGGCGGTGACGTCCTCCCACGGCACGTGCGCGGTGGTGGCCCGGTAGCGCAGGGGCACCCCGCCGAGGAGCACGCCCGTCGCGTCGACGCGCAGGGCGACCCTGCGGGTCAGCGAGTTCGCGGCGATGAGCAGCCCGCCGCCGCCGAAGAGGACGCCTCCCGCGATCCGCAGGGGGAAGCCCATGCCCGGCATCACCAGGACCGCGGTGAAAACGACCGCCCCCAGCAGCACGGCGACGGTTCGGCGGTCGAAGCCGTAGCGCGCCTCGTAAGCCGGCTTCGCGTCGTCATCCATGCCGAGATCATGACAATGCCCTGCCCCCGAGGGGAACCCTCGGGGACGGATACGCTGACCGCATGAGCGACGAGCTGCTGCCGGAAGACCGCAAGATCATCACCCTGGCCCGCTCCGCCCGCGCCCGCAACGGCGTCGCCGAGGGGGCGGCCGTGCGCGACGAGACGGGGCGCACCTACGTGGCGGGGACCGTGGCCCTTCGGTCGTTGTCGCTCAGCGCGCTGCGGACGGCGGTGGCCATGGCGGTCGCCAGCGGTGCCACGTCCCTGGAGGCGGCGGCCGTGGTGTCCGAGGCGGACGCGGTGCCGGACGAGGACCGTGCGGCCGTGCGCGACCTGGGCGGCGCGGGCACGCCGGTGCTGCTGGCCGGCCCCGACGGAGTTGTCCGGGCGAGGGTCGAAGCGGGCTGAGCCGGCGCTGGCTCAGCCGCCGGGCCCTGCAGAACGGGCCGCGCGCAGGGCGTGCTCCCAGTCGCCGACCAGGGCGCGTGCGGCGGGCAGCAGCGCCTCGCCCTGCACGGTGAGGCCGACGCCGCGGGGCCCGCGGTCGAAGAGGCGGAAGCCGAGCTGCCGTTCCAGGGCGCGGATCTGCTTGGAGAGCGCGGGCTGGGAGATGCGCAGCCGCTCGGCGGCCCGGGTGAAGTGCAGTTCGTCCGCGACCGTGACGAAGTAGCGGAGGTCACGCACGTGGACGTCCATATCCATCGGTTATAGCAGCGGATCGTGGCCTGCGCCGTGCCCTCGGGGGAACACCGGGCGACACCCGGGGGAACGGCCGCTCCGGTCCCCCGGGCGGCGGCGCCGCCCGGGGGCGTCAGCGGGGCCCGGTGGATCAGGGACAATGGTCGCCATGAGCGTTCGCACCGAGACGACCCCCGCCCCCGCCCACCGGGCCGGCTTCGCCTGCTTCGTGGGCCGCCCCAACGCGGGCAAGTCCACCCTGACCAACGCTCTGGTCGGCACGAAGGTGGCCATCACCTCCAACCGGCCGCAAACCACCCGGCACACCGTGCGCGGCATCGTGCACCGCCCGGACGCCCAGCTGGTCCTGGTCGACACCCCGGGTCTGCACAAGCCGCGCACCCTGCTCGGCGAGCGGCTCAACGACGTCGTCCGCACCACCTGGGCCGAGGTCGACGTGATCGGCTTCTGCCTGCCCGCCGACCAGAAGCTCGGCCCCGGCGACCGCTACATCGCCAAGGAGCTGGCCGAGGTCCGCAAGACCCCCAAGGTCGCCATCGTCACCAAGACCGACCTGGTGGACTCCAAGCGCCTCGCCGAGCAGTTGGTCGCCATCGACCTGCTCGGCGCCGAACTGGGCATCGAGTGGGCCGAGATCGTCCCGGTCTCCGCCGTCGGTGACAAGCAGGTCTCGCTCCTGGCCGACCTCCTCGTCCCGCTGCTCCCGGAGGGTCCGGCCCTCTACCCGGAGGGCGACCTCACCGACGAGCCCGAGCAGGTCATGGTCGCCGAGCTGATCCGCGAGGCGGCGCTCGAGGGCGTACGGGACGAGCTGCCGCACTCCATCGCCGTCGTGGTCGAGGAGATGCTGCCGCGCGAGGGCCGCCCGGCGGAGAAGCCGCTGCTGGACGTGCACGCCAACATCTACATCGAGCGCCCCAGCCAGAAGGGCATCATCATCGGCCCCAAGGGCTCCCGCCTGAAGGAGGTCGGCACCAAGTCCCGCCGCCACATCGAGGCGCTGCTCGGGACGCCGGTCTTCCTCGACCTGCACGTGAAGGTCGCCAAGGACTGGCAGCGCGACCCCAAGCAGCTGCGCAAGCTCGGCTTCTAGGACGACACGGCCCAGGCGGCCGGGCCTAGGCCGTCGCACCCCCGGCGGCCCCGCCGCTGAAGATCCCGTGGAAGCCGAACGGCACCGCGTGCGGGACCTCGGCGCGGGCCAGCTCGCGGAACGTGACGGCGTCCAGCACCAGCAGGAAGGACGAGCCGGCCGTGGCGTCGAGGACGACGGAGAGCACCACGCCCTCGCCCTCCGCCCCGGCCTCCGGGGCCGCGACGAAGACGGGCTCCCCGGGGTAGCAGTCCTCCTGCGACCAGGTCACGGTGCCGCCGTCGGCCGTGTCGAGCCGCACCAGCTGGTCGGTGAAGTGCTCGCCCCGGCCGTCGCGGCTGCCGACGCCGTACGCGAAGCGGTAGGGGCGGCCGTTGCACCGCCCGTAGTCGATGCGGGGGAGCTCCATCGGCTCCTCACCGAGCCGCTCGGACGTCACCGCGCCGTCCCCGCCGATCCGGTGCCGGGTGGGCCGGGCCTGCGGGACGCCGCCGCCGTCGCGCAGCCGGTCGAGGTAGAGGGCGTCGATGACGGACGGGTCCTCGTAGGCGCACAGGTCCAGCACCAGCGCGTCGCCGTCCTCGAAGGCGTTGACGTGGTGGAAGGCGAAGAAGGCCGGGCCCTTGGCGACGCGGCGGACGGTGCCGTCCCTGCGGTCCATGACGATGAAGCGGGTGCCGCGCTCCGGGCGCCAGCGGTAGTTCTCGATGAAGGGCCGGCCGCTGAGCAGCAGTGCCGGCGGGTTGACGACGAGCGGGAACTCCACGAGCACCACATGGCGGTCGGTGATCGCGAAGCTGTGCATGTAGCCGGGCCGGGTGACGGGCAGGCTGCCCAGGAGCCTGCGGCGGGCCGTGCCGTCGGAGGACTGGCGGTAGACGCGGTACTCGCTGCGCCGCGCGAAGTGCGCCACGAAGTTGACCAGTTCGCCGGTGACCGGGTCCTGGTGCGGGTGCGCCGTGGTCCACTGACCGGCCAGCGCGTCCTCGTAGCCGACGACGCCGACCGTCTCCAGCGTCCTCGGGTCGAACTCCACCGGCATCGGGGTCTCGGTCAGCGCGACGAAGCGTTCGCCGAAGCGGGCGACGCTGACGTTGGCGTTCCCCGAGGGCTTGCGGAGGAACGGGGTGAGCACCCGGGCGAAGAGCGAGCGGCAGGGGTCGGTGGCGAACTCCTGGTAGCCGATGCGGCCCTCGTGCCGGGCGGTACGGCTGCTCGGGACGTCCAGGAAGCGGTTGGCGTAGGAGACCCGGCCGTCCTCGATCGCGAACCGGTGGAGCATCGCCTGGCCGTCGAACCAGTGCCGGTAGCGGCGCTCCCCGGCCTCGAAGAGGGCGGGGCCGTTGCGCAGCAGGACCCCGCCGAGCCACCGCGGCAGCCGTCCCCGTACCGGCAGTTCGGGGACGGTCACCTCGTCGGTCAGGCTGCGCAGCCCGGTCGTGTGCCCGCTCATCGGCTACGCGCCCTCCTTCAGCACCAGTTGGACCAGTTCGCGCTGCTCCTCCGTCAGCCGCGGGTCGGCGCAGTGCACCGTGCGGCCGTCCACCGTGATCTCGTACCGGAAACCGTCCGGTACGCCCTGCGGGGGCGCGGCCGGGCCCGCGGCGAGCACGTCGCGGGCCAGGGCGTGCAGACGGAAGGCGTCGGGGCGGCCGGCGGTGTCCAGCACGGCCCGGCGCTCGATCCCCGCGAAACCGCCGGAGCGGATCACCTGTATGCGCATGGCGGACGTCTACCCCTGTGCGGGCGGTCGCGCACCTTCCGGGACCGGCGACTGGCGCGGCACGTCGGTACCGTTCACGGCGGTCGGGATGCCGACCTCCGACCACGCCTTCACCACCGCCGCGTGTTCCTCGCCCTCACCGAAGCGCCCGGCGGCCGAGGCGACCGTCGCCTGGGCGAACTCGGCGAACGTCGCCCTGGGCGACAGCGCGCCGCCGGTCAGCACGTCGTACCAGATCAGCCCGGCCCGCTCCCAGGCGTTGCCGCCCAGGGCGACGGCCAGCAGGTGGAACGCCCGGTTGGGGATGCCGGAGTTGATGTGCACGCCCCCGTTGTCCCGCGAGGTGCGGACGTAGGCGTCCATGTGGCCGGGCTGCGGGTCCTTGCCGAGGACGTCGTCGTCGTAGGCCGTGCCGGGGGCCTTCATGGAGCGCAGCGCCACGCCCGTGACGCGCGGGGCGAGCAGTCCGGCGCCGATCAGCCAGTCGGCCTCCTCGGCGGTCTGGCCGAGCGCGTGCTGCTTGATGAGGGAACCGAAGACGTCCGACATCGACTCGTTGAGGGCGCCGGACTGGCCGAAGTAGTCGAGGTTGGCGGTGTACTGGGTGACGCCGTGGCTGAGTTCGTGGCCGATGACGTCGAGGGGGAGCGTGAAGTCGAGGAAGATCTCCCCGTCGCCGTCCCCGAAGACCATCTGCTCGCCGTTCCAGAAGGCGTTGTTGTAGTCGCGGTCGTAGTGGACGGTGGCGTCCAGCGGCAGCCCGGCGTCGTCGATGGAGTGGCGGCCGTACGCCGTCAGGAAGAGCTCGAAGGTCGCCCCCAGTCCGTCGTAGGCCCGGTTGACGGTGTCGTCGGCCGGTGCGGGGTCGCCCTCGCCGCGGACCTTCCGCCCCGGCAGGTCCGTGCGGTGCTGCGCGTCGCTGATCGTGCGGTGCGGCCGGTCCGACGGCTCCGCCCCGATCACCGGGAGGGCGCCGATGACGGTGGTCAGCCGGCGGCGGGTGCGCTCCGCGGCGTCGCGTTCCAGGGTGCGGCGGGCGGGCTCGGCGAGTGCGCGGTCCTCGTTGCGGGCGACCTTGTCGAGGACGTGCGGCGGCACGATCGTGCAGAAAACAGGTGTCTGCTCCATGCAGGGCAATGTGGCACGGTGCTCACTGTCTGTCACTAGCTGTGACCATGATCCACGAAAAGGGGGGAAGTTGTACGTTTTTCATGTCATCACGGGCGGTCTTGCATACTGAGAAGAACGCCGCAGCGGCTGCAGGGTCCCCGGGGGCTCGGTTATGGTCGACAGCATCATGCGTTTCGGGCTGCTTCTTCTTAGCTGCCGCGGCGAGGGCCTGTAGTCCAGGTCGACTCCCTCCCCGCGGGGTTTGGCGTTGCACCAGCGCCGGTCGGCCGCCTCCACAGCCGCAACCGAGGAGCACCCCCGCAGATGTCCACCCCGAACGCCGTCGGCCGCCCCACGCCCATCACCGCCGCGACGGTGCGCCAGCGCCCGACCGCGATGCCGGTCCACAAGTACAAGCCGTACGAGGCCGTGGAGATCCCGGACCGCACCTGGCCGGACCGGCGGATCACCAAGGCCCCCCGCTGGCTGTCGACCGACCTGCGGGACGGCAACCAGGCGCTGATCGACCCGATGTCGCCGGCCCGCAAGCGCGCGATGTTCGACCTGCTGGTGAAGATGGGCTACAAGGAGATCGAGGTCGGCTTCCCCGCCTCGGGCGAGACCGACTTCGCCTTCGTGCGCTCCATCATCGAAGAGGGCGCGATCCCCGACGACGTCACCATCTCCGTACTGACCCAGGCCCGCGAGGAACTGATCGAGCGGACCGTGGAGTCCCTGCGCGGCGCGGCGCGTGCGACCGTGCACCTGTACAACGCGACCGCCCCGACCTTCCGCCGGGTGGTCTTCCGCGGCTCCAAGGAGCAGATCCGGCAGATCGCCGTGGACGGCACGCGGCTGGTCATGGAGTACGCGGACAAGATCCTGGGCGACGAGACCGTCTTCGGCTACCAGTACAGCCCGGAGATCTTCACCGACACCGAGCTGGACTTCGCGCTGGAGGTCTGCGAGTCGGTGATGGACGTCTGGCAGCCCGAGGAGGGCCGCGAGATCATCCTGAACCTGCCCGCGACCGTGGAGCGCTCCACGCCCTCCACGCACGCGGACCGCTTCGAGTGGATGTCGCGGAACCTGTCGCGCCGCGAGTACGTGTGCCTGTCGGTCCACCCGCACAACGACCGCGGCACGGCCGTGGCCGCCGCCGAGCTGGCGCTGATGGCCGGCGCCGACCGCATCGAGGGCTGCCTGTTCGGCCAGGGCGAGCGCACCGGCAACGTCGACCTGGTCACCCTGGGCATGAACCTGTTCAGCCAGGGCGTGGACCCGATGATCGACTTCTCCCAGATCGACGAGGTCCGCCGCACCGCCGAGTACTGCAACCAGATGGAGGTCCACCCGCGCCACCCGTACGTGGGCGACCTGGTCTACACGTCCTTCTCCGGCTCCCACCAGGACGCCATCAAGAAGGGGTTCGACGCCATGGAGGCCGACGCGGCCGCCCAGGGCCGGACCGTCGACGACATCGAGTGGGCGGTCCCGTACCTGCCGATCGACCCCAAGGACGTCGGCCGCTCCTACGAGGCCGTCATCCGTGTGAACTCGCAGTCCGGCAAGGGCGGCGTCGCGTACGTCCTGAAGAACGACCACAAGCTGGACCTGCCGCGCCGCATGCAGATCGAGTTCTCGAAGATCATCCAGGCGAAGACCGACGCCGAGGGCGGCGAGGTCACGCCGAAGGAGATCTGGGCGATCTTCGAGGACGAGTACCTGCCCACCCCGGAGAACGCCTGGGGCCGGGTCGCCCTGCGGTCGGCGCAGACCTCGACCAGCAGCGACGGCACCGACACCCTGACCGTCGAAGCGGTCGTGGACGGCGCCGAGACGGTCCTGACCGGCACCGGCAACGGCCCGATCTCCGCGTTCTTCGACGCGCTGGCCTCGGTCGGGGTCGACGCCCGCCTGCTGGACTACACCGAGCACACCATGAGCGAGGGCGCCAGCGCGCAGGCCGCCTCGTACATCGAGTGCGCCATCGACGGCCAGGTCCTGTGGGGCATCGGCATCGACGCCAACACCACGCGCGCCTCGCTGAAGGCGGTCGTCTCCGCCGTCAACCGCGCGGCCCGCTAGTCACCACGCACGGTGAACCGGCCACGGCGCCCGAGCGGGCGTCGTGGCCGGTTCTCGTATTCGGCCCTCACGTGGTACTGACTACGCGCCGCCCATGTGGCTAACATCACGTCATTACGGCGCCGTTGCCGGAGCGTTACCCACGCGTACGGCGCGTAAAGGGACGAACCGGGGTAATCGGGATGGCGGCCGGAGGGTGCGAAGTGCTCCACATCAAGGGCTTGTGCATCTTGGGCGTGCGGACGGTCTGGCACACCGAAGGTGACGGGGAGTTCTTCTGCGCCGGCTGCGGTGGCGACCGCGGCTACCGGCGGCGCACCGGCACCCGGCGGCTGACCCTGCTGGGCCTGCCCCTCCTGCCGCGCGGCTCGGCCGGCACGGTCGTGGAGTGCGTGGTGTGCCGCGCCCACCGCGGCCCCGAGGTCCTGGAGCAGCCCACCACCACCGTCTTCTCCGCCATGCTCCGCGATGCCGTCCACACCGTCGCCCTCGCCGTGCTCACCGCGGGCGGCGCCATGGGGCGCGGCGCCCGCGAGGCCGCCGTCGGCGCGGTCCGCTCGGCCGGGTTCACCGACTGCACCGAGGACCAGCTGCTCGGCCTGCTCGCGGCGATCGTCGCCGACGAGGGCCGCTTCCCCGGCGCCTCCGACGCCCCGGACGCCGACGGGCTCGCGGACGCCCTCGACGGCTGCGGCAGCTGGCTGTCCATCGAGCTCCACGAGGCCCTGGGCCCCCTCTCCCGCCACCTCGCCCCCCAGGGCCGTGAGCACATCCTGGTCCAGGGCGCCCTCATCGCCCTCGCCGACGGCCCCTACCTGCCCGCCGAGCGGGAGGTCCTCGGCGCCGTCGGCCGCTGCCTCGGCCTCGTCGGCGAGGACACCGAACGCATCCTGGAGGCCGCGGCCCGCACGCCGTCCTGACGGGCCGCCCCTGATCGCCACCGCCGGGCGTACTCCCCGGGGAGTAACGGGGCCCGCACCGCACCCCGGGCAGTAACGCCGGCCTCGGTCCCGGGCCCGACGAAAAGGCGCCCCCGCACCGGAAGTCTGGGCAGGACCAGACCACCGGCCCGGAGGGAGGCCCATGATGGGGGCCCCGACCACTGAGACCACACCGGCCGCCGCGCCGCCGCCGACCCGAGGACGAGGGAGGAACCGGGGCGCCCGCGCGATCCCGTGGGCGGTGCTCGCGCTGTGGATCGCCGTGCTGGCGCTGGCCGGCCCGCTGGCCGGCAAGCTCGCCGACGCGCAGCAGAACCGCGCCGTGGACTACCTCCCGGTGAGCGCCGACTCCACGCAGGTCGCCCGGCTCCAGGACGCGCTGCCCGGCGGCGAGGCCACCGAACTCGTGGTCGTCTACCACCGCGACAGCGGGCTGACCGCTGCCGACCGCGACAAGGCCGCCGCCCAGATCGCCGGCATCGCGCGGGCGCACCGGCTCACCGGCGGCACGCCGCACGCCGTCCTGTCGCACGGCGACACACTGATGTACCCCGTGGCGAGCACCGAGCCCGGCCAGGACGACGCGGCCAGGAACGCCTTCGTCACCGACGTCCGCGACCGGGCCGAGGGCGGCGACGGGCTGACCGCCCACGTGGGCGGCCCCGGCGCGCTCAACACCGACATGAAGGAGGTCTACTCCTCCCTCGACGGGCCGTTGCTGTGGACCACGGTGGCCGTCGTCGCCGTCCTGCTGATCCTCATCTACCGCAGCCCGCTGCTGTGGTTGCTGCCCCTGCTCGTCGCGGGCGTGGCCGACGCCGCCGCGATGGCCGGGGTCTACGGACTCCACCAGGCCTTCGGCATCACCGTCACCGGCCAGAGCCAGGGCGTGATGACCATCCTGGTCTTCGGCGCCGGCACCGACTACGCGCTGCTGCTCGTCTCCCGCTACCGCGAGGAACTCCGGCGCGTGCCGCGCCCGTACGACGCCATGCGCGCCGCGCTGCGCGGCTGCGGGCCCGCGATCCTGGCCTCCTCCGCGACGGTGGCCGCAGGCCTGCTGTGCCTGCTCGCCGCCGACCTCAACAGCAGCCGGGGCATGGGCCCGATCGCCGCGGTCGGCGTGCTGTGCGCGCTGGTCGCCATGACGACCCTGCTGCCCGCGCTGCTGGTGCTGCTGGGCCGCCGGGTCTTCTGGCCGCTGGTCCCGGCGTACGGCAGCGAAGTGCCGCGTCCGCGCGGCCTGTTCGCGGCGATGGGCGGCTCGGCCGCACGCCGTCCGCCGGCCGTGCTCGCGGGTGGCGCGGTGCTGCTCGGGGCGCTGGCGCTCGGGACCCTGGCCCTGCCCGGCAGCCTGAAGAACGACGACGCCTTCACCAGCGCGCCGGAGTCGGTCGCCGCGATGCGCATCCTCGCCGAGGCCGACCCCGGCCGCTCCGCCCAGCCGATCACCGTCATGGCGCCCACCGGACGGGCCGGTAAGGTGCTGGCCGCGGTCCGGGGCACCGAAGGCGTCGCGTCCGCCGAACGCGGGCGCAGCGGCGGCGGCTGGACGGAGGTGTCGGTGACCGCCAAGGCGCCGCCCGAGTCGCCCGGCGAGACCGCGACCATCCACGCCCTGCGCGCGGAGCTGGACGGCCCCTACGGCGCCCACGTCGGCGGGCCCAGTGCCCAGCAGGCCGACCTGGCCGGCACCAGTTCCCGCGACCGCCGGGTCGTCGTGCCGCTCGTCCTGGCCGCCGTGCTGCTGATCCTCGTCGCGCTGCTGCGCAGCCTGGTCGCGCCGCTGCTGCTCGTGGTGGCCGTGATCGCGGTGTGGGGCGCCGCGCTGGGCATCGGCGGGCTGGTCTTCGGGCCGCTGTTCGGCTTCGAGGGCACGGACCCGGGGCTGCCGCTGCTGTCCTTCGTCTTCCTCGTGGCGCTCGGCGTCGACTACGGCATCTTCCTCATGCACCGGATGCGCGAGGAGTCGCTGGCGGGGGCCGCGCCGGCCGCCGCGGCCGTCACCGCGCTGCGGACCACGGGCGGGGTGATCGCCTCGGCCGGGCTGGTGCTGGCGGCCACCTTCTCGGTCCTGGTCAACATGCCGTTGGTGTCGCTGGTCGAGATGGGCTTCGTCATCGCCGTGGGCGTCCTGCTGGACACCTTCCTCGTCCGCACCTACCTGGTCACCTCCGCGAGCGTGGCGCTGCGCGAGCGGGTCTGGTGGCCGGGCCGGCTGAGCCGGCCGCGTACGGGCCCGTGAACCGGCCCGCGAACCGGTCTGTCACGCCGCCGACCCCGTAACGGAAGATGGACCCGTGCCGAAGCCGCCGCCCCTCCCGCCCGCCGTCCGCGCGCACAAGGACGCCGCCCTCGCCCTGGGCGTGCTCGCGCTCCAGAGCGCCATGGGCGCCCTCCTGCCGTCCGGACAGGGGCACCGCCCGGACGCGGCGGGCTGGGCGCTGCTGGTGGTCACCGCGCTGGTGCTGGCCGCCCGGCGGCGGTGGCCGATGACCGTGATGCTCGTCACGGTCGCGGCCGTCGCCCCGTACCACGCCATGGACAACCTCCACCTGGCCGTGGTTCCGGCCAGCATGGTGGCGATCTACTCGCTCGCGGTCGCCGGGCCGCCGCCGCGGACGTACCTCACCGTGGCGGCGGTCGTCGCGATCATGGTCGGGGTGATGTCGGCGACACCCGACCGGCACGCGGCGACCGACATGCTGCGCAGCGGCGGCTGGGTGGTGGCGGTGGCACTGACCGGCGAGGCGGTCCGCATCCACCGCAAGTACGTGGCCGCCATCGTCGGGCGCGCCGAACGCGCCGAACGCACCCGCGAGGAGGAGGCGGCCCGGCGCGTCGCCGAGGAGCGGCTGCGGATCGCCCGCGACCTGCACGACCTGCTCGCCCACAGCATCACCCTCATCGGCGTGCAGACCTCGGTCGCGGCGCACGTCCTGCTCGCCGACCCCGAGCGGCTGGACCGCACGGCCGTCGCCGGCGCCCTCGACAGCATCGCCGGCACCTGCCGCGACGCCCGCGCCGAACTGCGCGCCACCCTCCAGGTGCTGCGCGGCGACGACGAGCGCGGCCCGCTGCCGGGCCTGGCGGCCGTGGCCGACCTGGCCCGCTCCGCCGAGGCCGCCGGCGCCCGGGTGGAGCTGGCCGTCGCGGCCGGCGCCGACGGGGTGCCCCCGGCGATCGGGGCGGCCGCCTACCGCATCGTGCAGGAGGCCCTCACCAACGCCGTACGGCACGCCGGGGGCACCTCGGTCCGGGTCGGGGTGGAACTCGGCACCGACCCGGACCGCGGCACCGCCCTGCGGATCGCCGTCACCGACGACGGCCCCTGCCCGGGGACGGAGGCCGAGCACGAACCGGACCGCCCCGACGCCCGATGGCGGCCCTGGCGTGCCGTGGCACCCCCGAGGCCCCCCGCGGACGCCGGCCCGGCGGAGACCGTACCCGCCGCCGGCTACGGCCTCATCGGCATGCGCGAGCGCGCCCGCAGCGTCGGCGGCACGCTGACCGCCGGACCCCGGCCCGAGGGCGGTTTCCAGGTGGCCGCCGTTCTGCCGTTCGCGGGGGGCCCGGCGTGATCCGCGTGCTGCTCGCCGACGACCAGACCCTGGTCCGTGAGGCCTTCGCGATGCTCGTCGAGTCCGCCCCCGACATGCAGGTCGTCGGGCACGCGGCCACCGGGCGGGAAGCCGTGGCGGCGGCCCGCGCCGGCCGTGCCGACGTGGTGATCATGGACATCCGCATGCCGGACCTCGACGGCATCGAGGCCACCCGGCTGATCGCCGCCGACGATGACCTGGCCGGGGTCCGGGTGCTGGTGCTCACCACGTACGACAGCGACGACCACGTCGTCCCCGCGCTGCGCGCCGGGGCCAGCGGCTTCCTCGTCAAGGACACCCGCCCCGCCGAACTCCTCGACGCCATCCGCACGGTCGCCGCGGGCGAGGCGCTGCTCTCGCCGGGGCCGACCGCGCGGCTCATCGCCCGGGTGCTGCGCCTCCCGGAGGGCCCGCCGCCGGGCGGGCCGGCCCCGGAACGCCTCGCCGCGCTGTCCGCACGGGAGCGGCAGGTGCTCACCCTCGTCGCGCGGGGCCTGAACAACACGGAGGTCGCCGAGGCGCTGGGCCTCAGCCCGCTCACCGCCAAGACGCACGTCAGCCGGATCATGGGCAAGCTCGGCGCCCGCGACCGCGCCCAGCTGGTGATCGCGGCCTACGAGTCGGGGCTGGTCGCGCCAGGCGGGACGGCGGGGCTCAGCGGCTGACCGCCCACAGCAGGATCGCGGCGGCGACGCCGAAGCAGGCGAGCACGGTCCACACCGTCGCGCCCAGCGTCCGTGTGTCCGCGGCCATCGCCGGCGCCCCGCCGGCTCCGTGGGCCTGCGACAGGTGGGCCAGTGCCTTGCCCCTGGCGCCGCCCCCGGTGATCTGCTCGCGCCACGCGCAGTGCCGGCACTCGAGCATCCGCCGCCCGCGGTCCGCGTAGCCGTACAGCACTTCCAGGGCGGTGCCGTCGGGGCCGGTCGCGGTGATGTGGTGGGTGACGGAGTCCATCAGCGGGCCACCAGCACCAGGGCAAGGGCGACGAGGGCCGGCACGGTCTGCACGAAGAGGATGCGGCGGCTCGCGGTCGCGGCGCCGTACAGCCCGGCGACCGCCACGCAGATGAGGAAGAACACCGTGGCCTGGAAGCCCACCGGGTCGGCGGCCACGGCGCCCCACACCAGCCCGGCGGCGAGGAAACCGTTGTAGAGCCCCTGGTTGGCCGCGAGTGCCTTGCTCGCCTGCGCGAACTCCGCGGTGGTCCCGAAGGCTCCCCTGGCGCGGGGGGTGGTCCACAGGAACATCTCCAGGACCAGGATGTAGAGGTGGAGGGCCGCTATGAGCAGCACGGCGACGGTCGCTGTGATCGACATGGGCCGTAGCGTACGACCCGGGCCGGTCCGGTCGCCGCGTACGGAACAATGGGCGCATGAGTCTGTTCCGCGACGACGGCATCGTGCTGCGCACCCAGAAGCTGGGCGAGGCGGACCGGATCATCACCCTGCTCACCCGACGGCACGGCCGGGTGCGGGCGGTGGCCCGCGGCGTGCGGCGGACGAAGTCCAAGTTCGGGGCGCGGCTGGAACCGTTCTCCCACGTGGACGTGCAGCTCTTCGCGCGCGGGGGCGAGCTGATCGGCCGCGGCCTGCCGCTGTGCACCCAGGGTGAGACGATCGCCCCCTACGGCAGCCGCATCGTCACCGACTACGCCCGCTACACCGCGGGCACGGCGATGCTGGAGACCGCCGAGCGCTTCACCGACCACGAGGGCGAACCGGCGGTGCAGCAGTACCTGCTGCTGGTCGGCGGCCTGCGCACGCTCGCCGACGGTGAGCACGACCCGCGGCTGGTGCTCGACGCCTTCCTGCTGCGCTCGCTGGCGGTCAACGGCTACGCGCCCAGCTTCGGGGACTGCGCGAAGTGCGGGATGCCGGGCCCGAATCGGTTCTTTTCGGTCGGCGCGGGAGGAGTCGTATGCGGCGAGTGCCGCCCGGCCGGAAGCGTCGTACCCTCACTGGAGTCACTGGAACTCCTCGGCGCGTTGCTCGGAGGGGACTGGGAGACCGCCGACGCGTGCGAACCGCGCCACTGCCGGGAGGGCAGCGGACTGGTCGCGGCGTATCTGCAGTGGCATCTGGAGCGCGGCTTGCGCAGTCTGCGTTTCATCGAGAAGTAGCGGTACCCGGCGGGCCCCCGGCAGCACCAACTCGTGAGGCACAGGAAGTGGAGAGCAAGGTCATGGCAGTACGCGGGATTCTGAGCCGTCCCCGGCGCGAGTACCGGGCTCCCGACCCGCACCCGTCCGGCGCGCAGCCCCCGAAGATCCCAGGTGAGCTGGTCCCCCAGCACGTGGCCATCGTGATGGACGGCAACGGCCGCTGGGCCAAGGAGCGCGGCCTGCCCCGCACCGAGGGGCACAAGGTCGGCGAGACCGTCGTGCTGGACGTCCTCAAGGGCTGCCTGGAGCTGGGGGTCAAGAACCTCTCCCTGTACGCCTTCTCGACGGAGAACTGGAAGCGCTCGCCCGACGAGGTCCGCTTCCTGATGAACTTCAACCGGGACGTCATCCACCGCCGCCGCGACGAGATGCACGAGATGGGCATCCGCATCCGCTGGGCCGGGCGCATGCCCCGGCTGTGGAAGTCGGTCGTGAAGGAGCTCCAGGTCGCGGAGGAGATGACCCGCGACAACGACGCCATGACGCTGTACATGTGCGTCAACTACGGCGGTCGCGCCGAGATCGCCGACGCGGCGGCGCGCCTGGCCGAGGACATAAAGGCGGGTCGCCTCGATCCCTCCAAGGTCAACGAGAAGACCCTCGCCAAGTACATGTACCACCCGGACATGCCGGACGTGGACCTGTTCGTCCGCCCCTCCGGCGAGCAGCGCACCTCCAACTTCCTGATCTGGCAGTCCGCCTACGCCGAGATGGTCTTCCAGGACGTCCTCTGGCCGGACTTCGACCGCCGCGACCTGTGGCGCGCGTGCCTGGAGTACGCCTCCCGTGACCGCCGTTTCGGCGGCGCGCTGCCCAACGAGCAGCAGCCGGCGGCGGAGAGCGACGCGGACACGCAGTAGTCGGCAGTCACCCCGCGGTCGTCCACGGACGACCGCGGGGCGGTACGAGCACGACGGCGGGCGGGGCCCGGTTCAGTTCGCGGCGGGGCCGCCGCAGCCGGCGCAGTCGGCGCAGGTCCCGAAGATCTCCACGGTGTGGGCGACGTCGACGAAGCCGTGCTCCTCGGCGATGGTGTCGGCCCACTTCTCGACCGCGGGGCCCTCGACCTCGACCGCCTTGCCGCAGACGCGGCAGACCAGGTGGTGGTGGTGACCGCTGCTGCAGCGCCGGTAGACGGACTCGCCTTCCCCGGTGCGCAGGACGTCGATCTCGCCGGCGTCGGCGAGGGACTGCAGCGTGCGGTAGACCGTGGTGAGGCCGACCGAGTCACCCCGGTGCTTGAGGAGGTCGTGCAGTTCCTGGGCGCTGCGGAACTCGTCGACCTCGGCGAGGGCCGCGGCGACGGCGGCACGCTGCCGGGTCGATCGTCCGCGGACGGGGGGCTTGGCGGTCGTCACCGGTGGCCTCCTACTCGGTCGGTTCGGTCGGTCATTCTGCCAGGCCTGGAGCTCATACCCGGACGTCGTCCTCGGTGGGACGCGCCGCGGGTACCTCCAGGGTGCACCGTGTCCCGTCCTCCGCGGCACGGCGTGCACGCTTTTTCGCCAGCGGCGCGGCCAGCAGCGTCAGCGTGACGAAGACACCGATGGCCAGCAGCACGATGGTCGCTCCGGAGGGCACGTCGGCGTAGTACGAGGTGACCGTGCCGGAGAAGGCGACCGCCACGCCGATCACGACCGACAGCGCGAAGGCCGTGGCGAAGCTGCGGGCGATCTGCTGGGAGGCGGCGACCGGGATCACCATCAGCGCGCTGACCAGCAGCAGTCCGACGACCCGCATGGCGACCGTGACCGTGACCGCCGCGGTGACGGCGACCAGCAGGTTGAGCAGCCGCACCGGCAGACCGGTCACCCGGGCGAACTCCTCGTCCTGGGAGACCGCGAACAGCTGCCGCCGCAGGCCCACGGTGACCAGCACCACGAAGCCGGCCAGCAGGCAGATCGCGGTGATGTCCTGCGGGGAGACGGTGGTGATGGAGCCGAACAGGTAGGTGAGCAGGTTGGCGTTGGAGCCGTTCGGCGCGAGCGAGGTGAACAGCACGCCGGCCGCCATGCCGCCGTAGAAGAGCATCGCGAGCGCGATGTCGCCGCGCGTCCTGCCGTACCAGCGGATGAGTTCCATGACGATCGCGCCCGCGACCGACACGGCCGTCGCCATCCACACCGGGTTGGTGCTGAGCAGGAAGCCGAGGCCGACACCGGTGAGGGCGACGTGGCCGATGCCGTCGCCCATGAGGGCCTGGCGGCGCTGGACGAGGTAGATGCCGATCGCGGGGGCGGTGATGCCGACGAGGACGGCGGCGATCAGCGCCCGCTGCATGAAGGCGTAGGAGAACAGCTCCATCAGAACAGCCCCGTCCGGATCGGCTCGGCCACGTGGCCGGCGTGCGGGTGGACATGGTCGTGGCCGGGCAGCGCGTGCTGCCCCTGGGCCTTCGGCGGGGGCCCGTCGTGGACGACGCAGCCGTCGCGCAGCACCACCGCACGGTCGATCAGCGGCTCCAGCGGACCGAGTTCGTGCAGGACCAGGAGCACGGTGGTGCCCAGCGAGACCTGTTCGCGCAGCGTCCCGGCGAGCACCTCCTGGCTGGCGAGGTCGACGCCCGCCATCGGCTCGTCCATGATCAGCAGTTCGGGCTCGACGGACAGCGCGCGGGCGATGAGCACCCGCTGGTGCTGGCCGCCGGAGAGCGCCTCGACCGGATCGCCGGCCCGGTCGGCCATCCCGACCAGCTCCAGGGCGCGCCCCACGGCCCGGCGGTCCGCCTTGCGGGGCAGGCCCAGCCTCGTACGGGCCAGCCGCCCTGCGGAGACGACCTCGCGCACGGTGGCGGGGACGCCGGAGGCCGCCGTGGTGCGCTGCGGCACGTAGCCGATCCGGGCCCAGTCGCGGAACCGGTTCAGCGGGGTGCCGAAGAGCTCCAGTCCGCCCGCGGTGAGCGGCACCTGGCCGACCACGGCGCGGATCGCGGTGGACTTGCCCGAGCCGTTGGCGCCGAGCAGCGCGACGACCTCCCCGCGCCGCACGGTCAGGTCGACGCCGCGCAGCACCGGCCGTGAGCCGAGGGAGGCGGTCGCCCCCCGCATCGATATGACCGTGTCCATTCCAGCCTCCGTACCGGGCTCCGTCATCGTTGCCTCACTTCGCGCCGAGCGCCGAGCGCAGGGCCTGAAGGTTGCTGTGCTGGACCTCGAAGTAGTCGCGGCCCGCGGACTTGTCGGTGATGCCCTCGATGGGGTCGAGCACCGCGGTCCTCAGGCCGAGGTCGCCCGCGAGGGTCTTGGCGGTCCGGTCGCTGGCGAGCGTCTCGAAGAATACGGTGCTGACGCCGTTGTCCTCGGCGAGGGTGTGCAGCGTCTTCATCCGGGCGGCGCTGGGCTCGGACTCCGGGTCGATGCCGCTGATCGCCTGCTCGACCAGCCCGTAGCGCTCGGCGAGGTAGCCGAAGGCGGCGTGGGTGGTGATGAAGGTGTCCGAGGTGCGGTTCTCCAGCCCGTCCTGGAAGTCGGTGTTCAGCGCGTCGAGCTTCTTCACCAGCGCGGCGGTGTTCTTCCCGTAGGTCGCCTCGTGGTCCGGGTCGGCCTTGGCGAGGGCCTTGCCGACGCCTTCGGCGACCTGGGCGTAGCGGACCGGGTCGAGCCAGATGTGCGGGTCGGCGCCCGCGTCCTCGTCCCCGTGCCCGCTGTGGTCGTCCCCGCTGCCGTGGTCGTGGCCGTCGACCTCGGTGCCGTGGTCCTCCAGCGGGGTCAGCGCGGCGGCGTCGACGGTGTTCGCCACGCCGGACTGGGCTATGGCGTCGTCGATGGCAGGCTGCAGGCCCTTGAGGTAGACGATGACGTCCGACTCGCCGAGCTCGCCGGTCTGCCGGGGGGTGAGCTCCAGGTCGTGCGGTTCGGTCCCGGGCTTGGTCAGTCCGGTCACGTCGACGTGCCCGCCGCCGATCTGCTCGGCCAGGAACTGCATAGGGTAGAAGGAGGCGGTGACCTTGAGCCTGCCGTCCGCCCCGCCCCCGCCCGCGGTGGAACAGGCGGAGAGGGCGACCAGCCCGGCGACGGCGGTGAGGGGGACCAGGGCACGACCTATGTTCATGACACCCATTTTCAACAAAAATGGAAACGATTGTCAATTGGCTTGGTTGCCGGACCCGGCGCCCTCGGACTGCGGAACCGATTTGATACGGGCCCCGCACCCGCCGGTAATCTGAGGTATTCGCCGGACCGCACGCGACCCGGCGGATCCCACCGACCGCTTCGTCGTCTGAAGAGAGCACCGTGGCCGCCGACAAGATCGACACCATCGTCAGCCTGAGCAAGCGCCGTGGCTTCGTTTTCCCCTGCAGCGAGATCTACGGCGGCCAGAAGGCCGCCTGGGACTACGGGCCGCTGGGCGTCGAACTGAAGGAGAACATCAAGCGCCAGTGGTGGCGTGCGATGGTCACCTCCCGGGAGGACGTGGTCGGCCTCGACTCCTCGGTGATCCTGGCCCGCGAGGTCTGGGAGGCCTCCGGTCACGTCGCCACGTTCACCGACCCGCTCACCGAGTGCACCTCCTGTCACAAGCGTTACCGCGCCGACCACCTGGAGGAGGCGTACGAGGCCAAGCACGGCCACCTGCCGGCCAACGGCCTGGCCGACCTCAACTGCCCCAACTGCGGCAACAAGGGCACTTTCACCGAGCCCAAGCAGTTCTCCGGGCTGCTGTCCACCCACCTGGGCCCGACCCAGGACTCGGGCGCCGTGGCCTACCTGCGCCCGGAGACGGCGCAGGGCATCTTCACCAACTTCTCCCAGGTGCAGACGACCTCGCGCCGCAAGCCGCCGTTCGGCATCGCCCAGACCGGCAAGTCCTTCCGCAACGAGATCACGCCCGGCAACTTCATCTTCCGGACCCGCGAGTTCGAGCAGATGGAGATGGAGTTCTTCGTCAAGCCGGGCGAGGACGAGACCTGGCACGAGTACTGGATGCAGCAGCGCTGGGACTGGTACCGGGGCCTCGGCATGCGCGAGGAGAACATGCGCTGGTATGAGCACGCCAAGGAGAAGCTGTCCCACTACTCCAAGCGCACCGTCGACATCGAGTACCGCTTCAACTTCGGCGGCACCGAGTACTCTGAGCTCGAGGGCATCGCCAACCGCACGGACTACGACCTCAAGGCCCACAGCCAGGCCAGCGGCCAGGACCTGTCGTACTTCGACCAGGAGGCCGGTGAGCGCTACTTCCCGTACGTCATCGAGCCCGCGGCGGGTCTCAACCGCGCCATGCTCGCCTTCATGCTCGACGCGTACAACGAGGACGAGGCCCCGAACGCCAAGGGCGTGATGGAGAAGCGCACCGTCATGCGCCTCGACCCGCGCCTGGCACCGGTCAAGGTCGCCGTCCTGCCGCTGTCGCGCAACCCGCAGCTCTCGCCGAAGGCCAAGGGCCTCGCGGCCGACCTGCGCCGCCACTGGAACATCGAGTTCGACGACGCCGGTGCCATCGGCCGCCGCTACCGCCGTCAGGACGAGATCGGCACCCCGTTCTGCGTGACCGTCGACTTCGACACGCTCGAGGACAACGCGGTCACCGTGCGCGAGCGCGACACCATGAAGCAGGAGCGCGTCTCGCTCGACCAGGTCGAGGCCTACCTCGGCGGCCGGCTGCTCGGCTGCTAGGTCCGGACCCGGACGCACGCGAAAGGCGCCCGGCCACCCCCGAGAGGGGTGGCCGGGCGCCTTCGTGCGTCCGCGGGGGTCGTGTGCTCAGGCCTCCAGGCCGCGCAGGATCAGGTCGTTGACCGCGGAGAACGCGGCGTCGATGCCCGGGGCGAACCACTCGGCGGCGTACGCCGGGTCGTGGAAGCGGACGGTGGCGTCCCACACCGCCTGCGCCGCGGCGTCGGGGTCACCGGCGGCGAACTCGCCGGCGGTCACGCCGTCCCGGACGATCCGCGCGAGGAGCCCGACCATGACGGCGACGTGCTGGGCGACCACCGAGCTGTGCTCGACGGTGAGCGCCATGTACGTGGCGAACAGCTCGGGGTCGCCACCCGCCTTGCGCCGCTTGGCCGCGAACAGCGCCTCCAGCCAGGCGCGCAGCCGCTGCGGCCCCGGGCGGCCGTCGTCCTGCGCTATCGCCGTCAGCTCCGCGTGCGCCTGGTCCAGCCACCGCTGGGTGACCGCCTCCCGCAGCGCGGCCTTGGTGCGGAAGTGCCGGTAGACGCTGCCGTGGCTGACCCCGAGGGCGCGCGCCACGTCGACCACGGTCGCCTTGGCCGGGCCGTAACGGCGCAGCACCTCCTCCGTGGTCTCCAGGATGCGTTCGGCGGTCAGCGTCTCGGGTGGCATGGTCGTCATTCTCCCAGGGCCGGGCGGGTGCCGGTCAGTGCCGCTGCTCACTGTCCAGGTGCGCCATCTGGGACTCCGGGTAACGCTCGCCGGCGGCCGCGTCGGCCGGGACCGCGGTCTCGATCGCCGCCAGGTCGGCCGCGTCGAGGGTCACGTCCAGCGCGCCCAGGGCCTCGGCCAGCCGCTCGCGGGTGCGGGCGCCGACCAACGGGACGATGTCCTCGCCCCGGGCCAGCACCCAGGCGATGGCGGTCTGGGCGACGGTGACGCCCTTCTGCTCCGCGATCTTGCGCAGCGCCTCCACCAGCCCGAGGTTGTGCTCCAGGTTCTCGCCCCGGAAGCGGGGGCTCATCGCGCGGAAGTCGTTGCCGGCCAGCTGCCGGTCACGGGTGAAGTGGCCGCTGATCAGACCGCGGGACAGCACGCCGTACGCCGTGACGCCGATGCCCAGCTCGCGGGCGGTGGGCAGGATTTCGTCCTCGATGCCGCGGGAGATCAGCGAGTACTCGATCTGCAGGTCACTGATCGGGGCCACGGCCGCGGCCCGGCGCAGGGTGGCGGCGCCGACCTCGGACAGGCCGATGTGGCGCACGTGACCGGCCTGGACGAGCTCCGCGATGGCGCCGACGGTCTCCTCGATCGGGACGGCGGGGTCGACCCGGGCGATGCGGTAGACGTCGATGTGGTCGGTGCCCAGGCGCTGCAGCGAGTACGAGGCGAAGTTCCTGACGGCCTGGGGGCGGCCGTCGTAGCCCAGCCACGTGCCCTCGGGGCCGCGCAGGGCGCCGAACTTGACGCTGATCAGCGCCTTCTCGCGGTCGGCCGGGGAGGCCGCGCGCAGGGCCTCGCCGATGAGCATCTCGTTGTGGCCCATGCCGTAGAAGTCGCCGGTGTCGATCAGCGTGACGCCCGCGTCGAGGGCGGCGTGGATCGTGGCGATCGACTCGCCGCGGTCGGCCTCGCCGTAGAGGGCGGACATGCCCATGGCGCCGAGGCCGAGCGCGGAGACGGTGGGGCCGGTGGAACCGAGGGTGCGGTTCTGCAAGGGGGACTCCTTGGTCGGGATGAGGAGGTCGTGCGGGGATGCTGACAACAGTGACACATGCACTGACAGATTTCAATATATGTCAGTGCATGGCTGTCACGCGACGTCCTCGCTACGGGCCGGTCCGGCCCCGCGGCCCCTCAGGCCACCTGGCGCGGCAGGCGCAGGCTGGCGAGCGCCGTCACGACCACCGCCGCGAGCTGCACGACCAGCACCGTCACCAGGGCCTCCCGCGTCCCGTGCGAGGGGACCAGGGCGAGGAAGAGCGTGCCGAGGGTGGCCACGCCCAGGGCCAGTGCCGACTGCTGGGTGGTGACCATGACCCCGCTGCCCACGCCGGCTCGCTCGGCCGGTACGTCCGCGAGCACCAGCCGGAACAGCACCGGCAGTTGCAGCCCCTGGCCGAGGCCGGCGATCGCCACACCCGGCAGCAGGGCCCACGCCGTCATCCCGGGTTCCCAGCTGCGGGCCACGGTCAGCGCCAGCACCGCGACGCCGACGCCCTGCAGGACGCCCCCCGCGGTGACCACGCGCCCGCCGTACCGGCCCACCAGGCGTGGCCCGGCCAGCGAGGCCAGGAAGAACGCCACGGCCATCGGAACGAGCGTGGTGCCCGCCTCCACCGGTCCGTACCGCAGGCCCTGCTGCAGGGCGACCGCGATCACGAACATGAAGCCGCCGAAGCCGATGGAGAACGGCACCAGCAGCGGCAGTGCCCGCCGCATCCCGGTGAGCGCGAACAGGCTCGGCGGCACGAGCGGGATCCGCCCGGCCCGGTCGGCCCGCCGCTCGACCAGGAAGAACGCCAGGGCCGCGAACGGGAAGACGGCCAGCGACACCCACGTCCACGCGGGCCAGCCGGCCGCCCGGCCCTCGGTCAGCGGCACCAGCAGGGTCACCAGCGACACCGCCAGCAGCAGGGTGCCCGGCCGGTCGACCGGCGCGGGGCGGTCGGAACGGGTCTCCGGCACCGAGCGCACCGCGAGCAGCAGCCCGGCCGCCGCGACCGGCACGTTGACCAGGAAGACCGCGCGCCAGCCGGTGCCCGCGATGTCCGCGGCGACCAGGACGCCGCCGAGGATCTGGCCCGCGACCATGGACAGGCCCGCGGTCGCGCCGTACAGGCTCAGCGCCTTGGCCCTGCGGTGGCCGGTGGTCGCGGAGTGGATGGTGGCCAGTACCTGGGGCAGCATCAGCGCGGCCGCCCCGCCCTGCGCGACGCGGGCGCCCACCAGCACCCAGGCGTCGGGCGCCAGGCCGCAGGCGAGCGAGGTCAGGCCGAAGGCCGCCATGCCCGCGAGGAAGAGCCGGCGGCGGCCGAAGGAGTCGCCGAGCCGGCCGCCGAGCACCAGCAGCACGGCGTACGCCACGCCGTAGCCGGCCACGACCAGCTCCAGCACGGCGGCCCCCGCGTCGAGGTCGGTCTCGATGGCGGGCAGGGCGACGTTGACGATGAAGAAGTCGATGAGCGGCAGCGCAGCGCCCAGCAGCACGGTGAACAGGCCCAGCGGGCCGAGCGCCGGCGCGGTGGGGCCGGGCGGTGCCTCGGCGGCCGGTGGCGTGGTTCTCGCGGCCGGTGCCGGGCCGCCGGTGCCGACCCGGATGACCCGGGGGCGTACCTGAGCGCGGGAACGGAGGTCGGCGGAGACGGGAGCTTCGATGTGATCGGTCACGTATGCCACGATGACCTTGTTCCCAGGGGGGTACCAGAGAGCGTTTATCCAGGTATCGCGACCACCTGGCAATGGTTTGGGACGTCAGGCACTCTGGAGGTATGACGTCTCCCAGCGCCGCCGCGCGGAGCGAGCTCGCTTCCTTCCTCCGCAGCCGCCGCGAACGGATCTCCCCCGAGCAGGTCGGACTCCCGCCCGGCCGCCGCCGCCGCACCCCCGGGCTGCGGCGCGAGGAGGTGGCGCAGCTGGCCGCGGTAGGGGTGACCTGGTACACCTGGCTCGAGCAGGCCCGGGAGATCCAGATCTCCGCCCAGGTGGCCGACTCCATCGCCCGGGCCCTGATGCTGGACCCGAACGAGCGCACCCACCTCTTCCTGCTCGCCGGGGTGCCCGACCCCAACCCGCGCGCCCAGTGCCCGGGGATGTCGGACCAGATCCGGGAGATGCTGGCGAAGCTGGAGCCGCTGCCGGCCGCGGTCCTCAACAGCCGTACCGACGTCATCGCCCACAACCGCACCTACGCGCGGCTGGTCGACGACCTCGACCGGCTCCCCTTCGAGGACCGCAACATCATGTGGCTGGTCTTCACCGACCCCGCCTGGCGCGAGGGACTGCCGGACTGGCACGAGACCAGCCGGCAGCTGGTCGCCAAGTACCGTGCGGCGATGGCCGAGCATCTCGCGGAGCCCGCGTGGAAGTCCCTGGTCAAGCGGCTGGAGCAGGCCTCCCCGGAGTTCTGCGAGCTGTGGGAGCGGCATGAGGTGCAGGAACCGGAGAACCGCACCAAGCGCTTCCTCAACCCCCGGGTCGGTCTGCTGACCTTCCACTTCACGCACCTGTGGCTCGGTCCGAGCCAGGGCCCTCGGCTGGTCACCTACTCCCCGGCGGACGCCGCCACCCGCGAACGGCTGGACCGGCTGTACGAGATCGCCGGGTCCGCGCCCAGCGCTATGCCGATGCCGGTGTGAGCAGCCGCTGCCGCGCCTCCATCAGGGCGAAGCCCAGCAGGTTCAGGCCACGCCACCGCACGGGATGGGCGGCGTGCTCGTCGTCGGCGGCCAGGCCGATGCCCCATATCCGGTCCACGGGGCTGGCCTCCACCAGCACGCGCGAGCCGGTGCCCAGCAGGTAGTCCCGCAGGGCCGGGTCCTGGCCGAACTTGGCGACGTTGCCCGCCACGACCAGTTCCTCGCGGTGCCGCTCCCAGGTCGCGTTGTCGAAGCCGCGGACCTGCCGTCCCAGCTTCTTCGCGGCGTGCGGGTGCGGGGCCGCGAGGATCCCGGCGAGGGTCCGGTCGTCGTCGAAGAGCCGGGCCTTGCCGGCCATCATCCAGTGCTCCGCCGTGGCGTAGCCGATGCCGTCGACGGTGAACTCCGAGGGCCACCACTGACTCAGGCAGCCCGCGCCCACGCTGCCGTCGCGCTGCGGCTGATGGCCCCAGAAGAACAGGTACTTCGGCCGGACGCCACGCGCGGTCAGTGCCGTCAGCGCAGCCCGCGAACGGGCGTCGCGGGGCTCGGTGATCTGCGTCGTCATGTCACCGACCGTAGCGCCGGGCACCGACAACGGCCTCAGGTTTTCCCGGCTCACCCCGGGGCCGACCCCAGCAGCTTGGTCACCACCCGGTCCAGCGCCGCGAGCTCCTCCGCGTCCAGCTCCACCAGGCCCGGTGGGGGAGTGCCCAGGATGCGGTCGGCCTCCTGCGCCGCCGCGGCGCCGTCGGGTGTGACGCTCAGGAGCTTGCGGCGCCGGTCGCGTGGGTGCGGTGTGCGTTCCACCAGCCCGCGCCGGACGAGGTCGTCGACGACCAGCGTGACGTACGGGCGGTCCGTCATGAGGTCGGCGGCGAGGTCACCCGGCGTCACGGGGGCCGTCGCGATCCGGCGCAGCGCCTTGACGCGGAAGAAGCTCATGCCGAGGGCGTCGGCGACCTCGCGGCGCCGTTCGTTGCGTTCGAGGACGAGGGTGCGCAGGTCGCGCCACACTCGGGTGGCCGTGGCCTCGTTCACCGGGCGCCCACCGGCTCGCGGGCGGCGTCCGTGCTGAGCCGCTTCGCGGCGCGTTCCGCGGTGCCCGCCGCCCAGTGGCCCGAGGTCAGCCACCCCAGCGCCAGGATCGCCGCACCGCAGCCCGTGATGATCCACCACGCCGTGAGGTCGAGCCCGGCGGCGAGCGCGGCGCCGATGACGGCCACGCCCAGGGACTGCCCGACCTGCCGGCTGGTGGAGGCCACCGCCGCGGCGACCCCGGCCTGGGTCCGCGGCATGCCGGAGACGGCGGTGTTGGTGATCGGGGCGTTGACGAAGCCGAAGCCGATGCCGAACAGGACGTACGCGGTGAACAGCTTCGCGTCCGAGGCGGTCGCGTCCAGCGCGGCGAACATCACGCCGCTCGCCGAGGTGGCCAGGCCCGCCAGCAGCAGCGGCAACCGTGGGCCGCGGCTGCCGACCATGCGCCCGGACAGCGGGGCGCAGACCAGGGCCATGGCCGCCATCGGCAACAGGTGCAGACCGGCGTCCAGGGCGGACATGCCGCGCTGGTCCTGCAGGTACAGGGTGTTGAGGAAGAGGAAGCCGGCGAGGGCCGCGAAGGCGCTCACCGCTATCACCGTCGCCCCGCTGAAGGGCGCGCTGCGGAAGAAGCGCGGATCGATCAGCGGTTCCCTGCGCCGCCGTTCGTACGGGACCAGGGCCGCCGCGGAGCACAGGGCGAGCACGAGGCAGCCGACGATGACCGGGGAGCCCCAGCCCGCCGCAGGCGCCTCGATGATGGCGTAGGTCAGCGAGCCGAGCAGCGCGATGACCATCAGCTGTCCGACCGGGTCGATCCGGCGTGGCCGGGGGGCACGGGACTCGGGCACGTACAGCGCGGTGAGTACCAGGGCGAGCAGGCCGATGGGCAGGTTGATCCAGAACACCGAGCGCCAGCCGACCGACTCCACCAGCGCGCCGCCGATGATCGGCCCGGCGGCCATGCTGATGCCGACGACGCCGCCCCACGCCCCGATCGCCCGCGCGCGCTCGCGCGGATCGGTGAAGACGTTGGTGATGATCGACATCGCGACGGGGTTGAGCATCGAGCCGCCGACCGCCTGCAGCATGCGGAAGACCACCAGCCACTCCAGACTGGGGGCGATGCTGCACAGCCCGGAGGCCACGGTGAAGATCACCAGGCCGACGCGGAAGATCCGGCGGCGGCCGATCCGGTCGGCGGTCGAGCCGGAGAGCATGAGCAGCGAGGCCAGCACGAGCGTGTAGGCGTCGATGGTCCACTGCAGTCCGGAGATGGAGGTGTGCAGGTCCCGGCGCATGGCGGGCAGCGCGACGTTGAGGATGGTGTTGTCGAGACTGACGATCAGCAGGCTCATGCAGCAGACGGCCAGCACCAGCAGACGTCTGCGCCGGCTCAGCTCGGGCATCGGCCGTTCCCGTCTCCGTGGTCGGTGCGATCGGTGGATTGATTGTACCTGTGTAACCATTTCACGCTACACCCAATCCCTCCCGGGTGATACGGGAGAATGGTCCGCATGACTGCTGACGCCACCGCTCCCGCACTCCGCATCGGCCCGCACACCGTGTGGCCCCCGGTGGTGCTGGCACCGATGGCCGGGATCACCAACGCGCCGTTCCGCACGCTGTGCCGCGAGTTCTCCGGCGGCAAGGGACTCTTCGTCTCGGAGATGATCACCACCCGGGCCCTGGTCGAGCGCAACGACAAGACCATGCAGCTGATCCACTTCGACGGCACCGAGAAGCCGCGTTCGATCCAGCTGTACGGGGTGGACCCGGTCACCGTCGGCAAGGCGGTCCGGATGATCGTCGACGAGGACCTCGCCGACCACATCGACCTGAACTTCGGCTGCCCGGTCCCCAAGGTGACCCGCAAGGGCGGCGGCTCGGCCCTGCCCTACAAGCGCAACCTGCTCCGCTCGATCCTGCGCGAGGCGGTCGGCAACGCGGGCGACCTGCCGGTCACCATCAAGATGCGCAAGGGCATCGACGACGACCACACCACCTACCTGGACGCCGGCCGGATCGCCGTCGAGGAGGGCGTCACCGCCGTCGCGCTGCACGGCAGGACCGCCGCCCAGCACTACGGCGGCACGGCCGACTGGGAGGCGATCGCCCGCCTCAAGGAGCACGTCCCGGAGATCCCGGTGCTCGGCAACGGCGACATCTGGAGCGCGGCGGACGCGGTCCGGATGATGCGGGAGACCGGTTGCGACGGTGTCGTCGTCGGCCGCGGCTGCCTGGGCCGCCCGTGGCTCTTCGGCGACCTCGTGGCCGCCTTCGAGGGCGGCGGCGCCCCCGCCGCCCCGACGCTGCGCGAGGTCGCCGGCGTCATGCGGCGGCACGCCGGGCTGCTGGGGGAGTGGCTGGGCGACGAGGAGCGCGGCGTCATCGACTTCCGCAAGCACGTGGCCTGGTACACCAAGGGCTTCTCGGTCGGCTCGGAGATGCGCCGCAAGCTCGCGATGACCTCCTCCCTCGCCGAGCTCGACGCCCACCTCGCCGACCTCGACCTGGACCAGGAATGGCCGGATGGCGCCGAGGGGCCGCGCGGCCGGACGGCCGGGAGCAAGCGTGTGGTGCTCCCGGACGGCTGGCTGGAGGACCCGTACGACTGCTCGGTGGTCGTCGGCGCCGAGGCCGAGCTGGACACTTCGGGCGGCTGAGGATGTTTTGGCGGTCCGCGGGGACGTCCGGACTGTAAGACGAACCGCGGGCAGAGCAAGTGATTCTCGCCACGCCTGATAGGGGTGTCGCTCAAATGAGCAGCCCGAGTGTCATCACACCTCTCCAATGAGTGGCACTGAGTGTCATCGTTGTCGTGGCCACATGGTCAAGTCATCCCTCACGTGGAGTGACCGGCTCCGAGTGTGGCGATCACGTGGCGAGAGCATGTGTTCGACGGTTGAACGCATCCCCCGTTCACCCGGAAGGACGCCATGACTTTCGATCTCTCGGCGGATGGGTGGTTACGACCGTGTGACCTGGTGATTGACGTACTGCAGCGCCTTCGAGATGGGTACGCTCCCCGCCGTCAGGGCATCCCGGCCGCGAGGAGCGAGTCCCGTGTCGGAAGAACAAGTAATCCAGAAGTTCGTCTACGACTTCACTGAGGGCAACAAGGACCTCAAGGACCTGCTCGGCGGCAAGGGCGCGAACCTCGCCGAGATGACCAACCTCGGCCTGCCCGTCCCTCCGGGCTTCACGATCACCACCGAGGCGTGCAAGGTCTACCTGGAGTCGGGCGCCGCACCCGCGGCGCTGCGCGACGAGGTGAGTGCGCACCTCGAGGCGCTCGAGCAGAAGATGGGCAAGAAGCTCGGTCAGGCGGACGACCCGTTGCTCGTCTCCGTCCGCTCGGGGGCGAAGTTCAGCATGCCGGGCATGATGGACACCGTCCTCAACATCGGCCTGTCCGACGCCTCGGTCGCGGGCCTGGCCGCGCAGGCCGGCAACGAGCGCTTCGCGTGGGACTCCTACCGGCGCCTCATCCAGATGTTCGGCAAGACCGTGCTGGGTGTCGACGGCGAACTCTTCGAGGACGCGCTGGAGGACGCCAAACGGGCCAAGGGCACGCACGACGACCTCGACCTGGACGCGGCCGACCTGCAGGGCCTGGTCGAGCAGTTCAAGGCCGTCGTGGCCAAGGAGACCGGGCGGGACTTCCCCCAGGAGCCGCGCGAGCAGATGGACCTGGCCGTCCGCGCCGTCTTCGACTCGTGGAACGGCGAGCGCGCCAAGCTCTACCGCCGCCAGGAGCGCATCCCCGGCGACCTCGGCACGGCCGTCAACGTCTGCTCCATGGTCTTCGGCAACCTCGGCTCCGACTCCGGCACCGGTGTCGCCTTCACCCGCGACCCGGCCACCGGCCACCAGGGCGTGTACGGCGACTACCTGAGCAACGCGCAGGGCGAGGACGTCGTGGCGGGCATCCGCAACACCGTGCCGCTCGCCGAGCTGGAGCAGCTGGACAAGACCTCCTACGACCAGCTGATGCAGATCATGGAGACCCTCGAGACGCACTACAAGGACCTGTGCGACATCGAGTTCACCATCGAGCGCGGCAAGCTGTGGATGCTGCAGACCCGCGTCGGCAAGCGCACCGCCGCCGCCGCCTTCCGCATCGCCACCCAGCTGGTCGACCAGGGCCTGATCGACGAGGCCGAGGCGCTGCAGCGGGTCAACGGCGCGCAACTGGCGCAGCTGATGTTCCCCCGCTTCGACGAGAAGGCGAAGGCCGAGCGGATCGGCTGGGGCATCGCCGCCTCCCCGGGCGCGGCCGTCGGCAAGGCCGTCTTCGACTCGTACACCGCCGTGAAGTGGTCGCGCTCCGGCGAGAAGGTCATCCTCATCCGCCGCGAGACCAACCCCGACGACCTCAACGGCATGATCGCGGCCGAGGGCATCCTCACCTCGCGCGGCGGCAAGACCTCGCACGCGGCCGTCGTCGCCCGCGGCATGGGCAAGACCTGCGTCTGCGGCGCCGAGGAGCTCGAGGTCGACACCAAACGGCGCCGGATGACCGCGCCCGGCGGGATCGTCGTCGAGGAGGGCGACGTCCTGTCCATCGACGGCTCCTCCGGCAAGGTCTACCTCGGCAAGGTGCCGGTCGTGCCGTCCCCGGTCGTGGAGTACTTCGAGGGCCGCATGCACGCCGGCGCCGACGACGCCGACGAGCTGGTGCGGGCCGTGCACCGGATCATGGCGTACGCGGACCGGGTCCGCCGGCTGCGGGTGCGCGCCAACGCCGACAACGCCGAGGACGCCTCCCGCGCCCGCCGCTTCGGTGCCCAGGGCATCGGCCTGTGCCGTACCGAGCACATGTTCCTCGGCGAACGCCGCGAGATGGTGGAGCGGCTGATCCTCGCCGACACCGACTCCGAACGCGACAAGGCGCTCTCCGCGCTGCTGCCGCTGCAGCGGTCCGACTTCATCGAGCTCTTCGAGGCGATGGACGGGCTGCCGGTGACCGTGCGCCTGCTGGACCCGCCGCTGCACGAGTTCCTGCCCGACATCACGGAACTGTCGGTGCGGGTCGCGCTCGCCGAGTCCCGCAAGGACGCCAACGAGAACGACCTGCGCCTGCTGCAGGCCGTCCACAAGCTCCACGAGCAGAACCCGATGCTCGGCCTGCGCGGTGTGCGCCTCGGCCTGGTCATCCCCGGTCTGTTCGCCATGCAGGTACGGGCGATCGCGGAGGCCGCCGCGGAGCGCAGGAACGCCAAGGGCGACCCGCGGGCCGAGATCATGATCCCGCTGGTGGGCACCGTCCAGGAGCTGGAGATCGTCCGCGAGGAGGCCGAGGGCGTCATCGCCGAGGTCGAGGCCGCCACGGGCACCGAGCTCAGCCTCACCCTCGGCACGATGATCGAGCTGCCCCGCGCCGCCCTGACCGCCGGTCAGATCGCCGAGGCCGCCGAGTTCTTCTCCTTCGGCACCAACGACCTGACCCAGACGGTCTGGGGCTTCAGCCGCGACGACGTCGAGGCGAGCTTCTTCACCGCCTACCTGGAGAAGGGCATCTTCGGCGTCTCCCCGTTCGAGACCATCGACAAGGAGGGCGTCGGCGCCCTTGTCCGCTCCGCCGCCGAGGCCGGCCGCGCCACCCGGCCCGACCTCAAGCTCGGCGTGTGCGGCGAGCACGGCGGCGACCCCGAGTCCGTCCACTTCTTCCACGAGGTGGGCCTGGACTACGTCTCCTGCTCCCCGTTCCGCATCCCCGTCGCCCGCCTGGAGGCGGGCCGCGCGGCGGCGCAGAGCAAGGGCAGCGACTGCCGGTAACCCGGCCCGGAAGACCATCTCCCACCCTCACCGGGGGCGGCACCTTTGTGCGAAGGTGCCGCCCCCGCTTCCGTTCCGCCGGCTACGAACGGAACGGGCCGCGCACCTCGTAGGTGATGCCGCCCGACGAACTGCCGCTCGTGCCGCGCTGCGAGGAGAAGTACAGCCGGGTGCCGTCGGGGGAGAAGGCGGGACCGGTGATCTCGGAGGCGGACTGGCCGCTGACCCGCAGGAACGGCGAGACGACGTCGTCCGGGGTGATCAGGCAGATCTCCATGGTGCCGCCGTCCTCGGCGACGTAGAGGTCACCCGAGGAGCTGCCGGTGATGTTGTCCACGCCCGTCAGCGGGGCACTGCCGGGGACCAGGGAGTCGTCGTACGCCAGCGCGTAGGTGCCGGCGGCCAGGTCGAGCCGCCAGACGCGGTTGTCGCCCTTGGTGGTGAACCAGACGGTGCCGTCGGCGTAGTGGCAGCCCTCGCCGCCGTTGAACCTCTTCGCGCCGGACACCTGGCTGCGGGTGGCGGTCGGGGAGCCGTCGGGGTCGGGCACGTTCGCCCAGGTGAAGGAGCCCGAGGCGGCGGTGCCGGCGACCAGTACCTGCAGGGTCCCGGCCGACAGGTCGCCCCAAGTGGCCGGGACGAACCGGTAGAAGCAGCCGTTGGTCTCGTCCTCGGTCAGGTAGACCACCTTGCGCACGGGGTCGGCGGCGGCCGCCTCGTGCTTGAACCTGCCCATGGCGGCGCGGCGGACGGCCGCCTCCACGCCCCGGGGGTCGGTCTCGTACACGTGGCCGAGGCTGACCTCCTCGCAGGACAGCCAGCTGTTCCAGGGCGTCCTGCCGCCCGCGCAGTTCTGCCGGGTGCCGGAGAGGATGCGGTAGGCGCCCGTGACGCTGCCCGAGGCGTGGAACCGCACCGCGCTCGCACCACCGTTCGGGTCGGTCTCCGAGTTCGAGACGTAGATCCAGCCGGTGCCGTCGGCGAAGCACGCGCCGCCGTCGGGCGCGCTGTGCCAGGTGTACGACGTGCCCGCGACCTTCTGGCCGGAGCGGGCGACGACACGGCTGGTGAAACCGCCGGGCAGGGCGATCCCGTTGGCGTCGGGCGCCTGCAGCGCGCCGTAGGGGCCGGCACCGGGCTGGGCGGGTGCGGCGTGGACCGCCCCGCGCATGAGGGTGCCGCCGAAGGCGGCCGCCGAGCTGCCGACCACCGCTCCGCGCAGGAAGGTTCGACGTTCCACGATCACTCCAGGGACGACGGGGTGGCCCGCCCGGACCCATCGCCGCGGGCGGGTCGCGCACCGGAAGGCTAGGGTGCGCCCCCCGACGTCTTCGCCAACACAGCGTGAACCACCCGCCACCGTCTGTCGCATTCACTGTCATGGCAGAGGGCGCGGGACGCGGCGGCTCACCCCGCCGCGGGCAGCTCGTAGCGGACGCCCGTCAGTTGTTCGGAGGCCGCCCACAACAGCTCGCCCGCCCGGTCGTCGCGGGTCCACGGGGCGCGCCAGGAGGGGGCCGGGGAGCCGCGCCAGCCCTGGAAGCGGGGACCGGTGAAGGAGTCGGGGAGCACGCCGGGGGCCGTGGCGGCGTACAGCAGCGGGAGCGCGCCGGCGTCCGCGGACTGGGCGATCACCCGGTTGCCGAGGTTCACCACGCGTTCGACGGTCCGGCGGTTCTCCATGCGCGCGGCGCGGGTCTGCAACCCGGTGCTCGCGTAGCCGGGGTGCGCCGCCGCGACGACGGTGCCGGCGCCCGCGGCCGCCAGCCGCCGGGACAGCTCGTGGACGAAGAGCAGGTTGGCGCTCTTGGAACGGGCGTAGGCGACCCAACGGCGGTAGCGGCGCTCGCTGTTGAGGTCACCGGGATCGATGGTGGCGACCGCGTGCATGCTGCTGGAGACGGAGACGACCCGCGCTCCCGGGGTGGCCAGCAGGCGTGGCAGCAGCAGCCCGGTGAGGGCGAAGTGGCCGAGGTGGTTCACGCCCATCTGGGTCTCGAAGCCGTCGGCGGTGGTGCCGTGCGGCAGGGCCATCACACCGGCGTTGTTGACCAGCAGGTCCAGCCCGGTGCCGTCGTACCCGGCGGCGAAGGCGCGCACCGAGGACAGGTCGCCCAGGTCGAGGTGGCGGTATCCGGCGCGGGCGCCCCGCACCTCGGCCTTCAGGCGGTCGACGGCCTCCTTGCCGCGCGTCTCGCTGCGGCAGGCGAGCAGCACCCTGGCGCCCCTGCGGGCGAGTTCGCGGGCGGTGCAGTAACCGATGCCGCTGTTCGCACCGGTGACGACGGCCGTGCGGCCGCTCTGGTCGGGGATGTCGTGCGCGCTCCAAGCCATGCGGGCCAGCGTAGGGCCGCCGCGCCGCCCTCCACACGGGTGCGCGACGGCCCGTCGGCGTCAGGAGTGCGGGGGACGGTCCTCGCCGGTGCCGCCGGTGCCGAACTCGTCGCCCAGCTTGTCCTGGGTCGTGTCGACCTGGCGCTGGTACTTCCCGCCGGTCTTCTCGTCCAGCATGTCGCCGCCCTTGTCGATGCCCTTCTGGGACTGGCTCTCGTGGCCCTTCAGCTTGGCCTTGATCTTGTCGAACATGGACATCGCTGTCCTCCTCGCCGTGAGTGGCACTTCTCTCAGCATCACCGCCCCGCCGAAGATCCGCATCCGGAACCCGTGAGTGGTCGAAGTCGCAGGTCAGAGCGGTGAAGCGAGGCGTGACGCGCGGCGTGACCGGGGCCTGGCGCCGTGCCCGGACCCCGGGCCCCGGCCACGGGGACCACTGACGGCGGGCATCCCGTGGCGGCGGCGCACCGGCGGCCCAGGCGCCGTCCTGCGTACGGTCGTTGCCGCCGGGCACCGCGGTCGCAGGGGGACGGCGTCCGGCCGGAGCCACGGGGCGGCGGCACCCGGGCGGCCGACGCGAGGTGCGGCAGTGCACCAGCGGCGAGGCCCGCTGTCCGAAGCCCCGGCCGGGGGTCGCGGGGCGGTGGCACACGCGCCGTCCAGCGCACGGCGGTTGTGCCGCCTGGGCCACGGGCCGCGGGCGGCTGATGCGAGGTGCGGCCGCGGTGGGCGCTCGTGCGGTTGCGCACGCCTGCCGGCCGGGCCGTGGTGCGAGAGGCGGATTGCGGGCGCGCGCGTGGTGGTCCCTGCCGGGGTGCCTGTCGGCAGCGCTCCGGGGTGACCCGCGTGCCGGTGCGGCCGCCTGCCCCGACAGGGGAGCCCGGCGGGTCCGTCGTTTCGCTCTGGGAGGGGGGACGCGGCAGTGGCGTCGGAGAGCGACCGGAATCCGAGTCCGGGTGCGAGGCGCCGTGCCAGGCGGGGGCGACCGGCGGGTTCGCCGTCGCGCCGGGCCCATCGGGACGCGGGCCGGATGGGCGACCGGTCAGGGGGCGAGGGACACCCGGCCGCCGATGTCCACGGTGCCGTCGGGGTGGACCCGGGTCAGGATCTGTGAGCCCGCGCCCTGGCGGACGTCCAGCGGGCGTCCCAGCTCGCCGGTGAGCACGAGCGCCGCGGCGCCCGTCGCCTCGTCCTCCACGATCCCGTCGCCGCGTCGCGGGAAGGCCCGTGCGCGGACGCGTCCGGCCGCCTCGTCCGCCCAGGCCCAGGCGTAGAGCCAGCCCTCCCCGGGCGGTGGCGCGGGCAGCGCGTCCACCTCCTCGGGTGAGCCGAACCGCTGGGTGCGACGCCCCGACGCCCACTCCGCGCGCCCGCGCACCCAGGTGAAGGCGCCCTCCGTCCAGGCCTTCACCTCGCCGGCCGGCGGCCGCAGCAACTCGGCCCCGAGCAGCCACGCCGTCCCCACCGTCGGATGGCCCGCGAAGGGCAGCCGCACGCTCGGCGTCCAGATGTCGACGACGCCGCGTGCGGCGTCGTCGACGAACACGGTCTCGCTGTAGCCGAGCGCCGCGGCGAACCGCTGCCGCGCCTGCGTCCCGGGCACGGACGCGCCCTCCCGTACCACCCCGAGCAGGTTCCCGCCCCGCCCCTCGGGGCCGATGAACACGCGCAGCACCTCGACCTCGGTCATGGACCGATTCAAGCAGGCGTCCGGCCCGTCACCGCACCCGCACCGGGAAGGCCGGCACCGAGACCGCCTCGTCGTCGAGGCAGCGGCCGTTCTCCAGGTCGAAGCGCTGCTTGAGCAGTGGGGAGGCGACGAAGGCCCGGCCCTCGGCGGTGGAGCCGAGCAGGCCCCGGGACAGGACGTAGGCGCCGGTGAAGGGGTCGCGGTTGTCGATGGCGTACGGGCGCCCGTGCCGGTCGGTGAAGAGGGCCGCCTGCCGGCCGTCGGGGAGGAGGGCGGCGACGCCGCGGCCGGGGGTGAGGGTGCCGTGGTCGCAGACGGCGAACCAGCCCGCGGTGCCGGGGAGGAGGACTTCGACGTTCATGCGGTGGTGGTCCCTTCGAGGGTGCGGACGGGGAGCACGGGGCCGGCGAGCAGGTCGAGGTCGGGCTTGACCTGGTCCCGCTCGGGGACGAAGCGGACCGAGGGGTCGGGCACGCCGGGCGCGTTGACGAAGGAGACGAAGCGCCGCAGCCGCTCCGGGTCCCCCAGCGTCTGCGCCCACTCGTCGCGGTAGTGGGCGACGTGGTCGGCCATCAGCCGCTCCAGCTCCCCGCAGATGCCGAGCGAGTCGTGGACGACGACGTCCCGTACGTGGCCGAGCCCGCCCTCGATCCGCTCCAGCCAGGCGGAGGTGCGCTCCAGGCGGTCGGCGGTGCGGATGTAGAACATCAGGAAGCGGTCGACCAGCCGGACCAGTTCGGCGTCGCTCAGGTCCTGGGCGAGCAGGTCCGCGTGACGCGGGGTGGCGCCGCCGTTGCCGCCGACGTACAGGTTCCAGCCGCTCGCGGTGGCGATGATGCCGAAGTCCTTGCTGCGCGCCTCCGCGCACTCGCGCTGGCAGCCGGAGACGGCGGACTTGAGCTTGTGCGGGGACCGTAGGCCCCGGTAGCGCAGTTCCAGGTCGATGGCCATGCGGACGCTGTCCTGCACGCCGTAGCGGCACCAGGTCTGCCCGACGCAGGACTTCACGGTGCGCAACGCCTTGCCGTACGCGTGCCCGGACTCGAAGCCGGCGTCCACCAGCCGGGTCCAGATCATCGGGAGCTGGTCGACCCGGGCGCCGAACAGGTCGATCCGCTGCCCCCCGGTGATCTTGGTGTAGAGGCCGAAGTCGCGGGCCACCTCGCCGATGACGATCAGCTTCTCCGGGGTGATCTCCCCGCCCGGGATGCGGGGCACGATCGAGTACGAGCCGTTCCTCTGCAGGTTGGCCAGGAAGTGGTCGTTGGTGTCCTGCAGCGCGGCCTGCTCGCCGTCCAGGACGTAGCCGGAGGCGCCGATCGCCGGGGCGAGCGAGGCGATGATCGACCCGACGGCCGGCTTGCAGACCTCGCAGCCGTCGCCGCCGCGGGCGCCCTCGCGGCCGTGCCGGTCGAGCAGCTCGCGGAAGCCGGTGATCCGCAGCGCCCGCACGATCTCGTAGAGCTCCTGGCGGGTCTGGGCGAAGCAGCCGCACAGCCCCTTGTCGACCTCGACGCCCGAGGCCTCCAGCTCCGCGGTGACCAACTGGCCCAGCACCTTCACGCAACTGCCGCAGCCGGTCCCGGCCTTGGTGCACTTCTTCACCTCGGGGACCGTCGTGCAGCCGTGCTCCGCGACCGCGCCGCGGATCGTGCCCTTGGTGACGTTGTGGCAGGAGCAGATCACCGCCTCGTCCGGCAGCGCCGACGGGCCCAGTGCCACGGGGGCGCCCGCGCCCGCCGGGAGCACCAGCTGCTCCGCGGGGACCGGGGGCACCGAGCCGGTGAGCGGGCGCAGCATGCCGTACTGCTCGGCGTCGCCGACGAGGATGCCGCCCAGCAGCACGCCGTCCGGCGAGACGACCAGCTTCTTGTAGATCCCGGAGCGGGAGTCGGAGTAGACCACGTCGAGGCAGCCGGCGGTCGCGCCGTGGGCGTCGCCGAAGGAGGCCACGTCCACGCCGAGCAGCTTCAGCTTGGTGGAGGTGTCGGCGCCGGTGAAGGAGCCCTCCTGGCCTGCGATGGCCTTCGCCGCGGTCTCCGCCATGTCGTAGCCCGGCGCCACCAGGCCGTACACCCGGCCGTCCGAGGCCAGGGCGCACTCGCCGATGGCGTAGACCCGCGGGTCCTCGGTGCGGCAGGTCGCGTCGACGACGATCCCGCCGCGCTCGCCGACCGGCAGTCCGCACTCACGGGCGAGCTGGTCGCGCGGCCGTACGCCCGCGGAGAAGACCACCAGGTCGACGTCGAGCGACGAGCCGTCCGACAGCGCCATGGCCCGGACCGAGCCGTCGGCGGTCGTGACGATCTCCTGCGTGCCCACCCCCGTGTGGACGGTCACGCCCATGCCCTCGACCGTGCGCCGCAGCGCCTCGCCGCCGCCCTCGTCGACCTGCACCGGCATCAGCCGGGGCGCGAACTCTACGACGTGCGTGTCCAGTCCGAGCCCCTTGAGCGCGCCGGCCGCCTCCAGCCCGAGCAGCCCCCCGCCGACGACCGCGCCGGTGCGCGAGGTCATCGCGTACTCCTCGAGCGCCAGCAGGTCCTCGATGGTGCGGTAGACGAAGCACCCCGTCGCGTCCTTGCCGGGGACCGGCGGCACGAAGGGGTACGAGCCGGTGGCGAGCACCAGGGTGTCGTAGCCGAGCGTGAGCCCGGAGCGGGCGGTGACGGTCCGGGCCGGGCGGTCCACGGCGACCGCCGGGTCGCCCAGGTGGAGTTCGATGCCGTGCTCCGCCATGAAGCCGGCCTCCACCAGGGACAGCCCCTCCGGGCCGGTGCCGGCGAAGTACGAGCTGAGGTGGACGCGGTCGTACGCCGGGCGGGGCTCCTCGCAGAGCACCACCACCCGGGCACGGGAGGTCAGGCCGCGGTCGGCCAGCGCCTCCAGGAACCGCTGTCCGACCATCCCGTGGCCGACGAGCACGATGGTAGGCGTGGTCATGTCAGGACCCTCCGTTGTCGGTGAGCAGGTGGAGCGGGGCGACGGGCAGCGCCTCGTCGCCCTCCCAGGTGCGGGCGAGCGCGCCCACGGTGCCGAGGTCGCCGAGGAGGATGCCGCCGACGAGGCGGTCACCGCGCAGGACGACCTTCCGGTACGCGCCGCGCGTGGCGTCGGCGAGGCGGAGCACGTCGTCGCCCGGGGAGGGCGTGGTCTCGCCGAATGAGGCGATGTCCAGGGCCGCCGGGCCGTTGAGGGTGAGCCGGGTCAGCGAACGGGTACCGCCGTACCGGGGGGCGGGGTCGGCCGTCAGGACGTCCGCCAGCGCGTCCGCCTGCTCGGTGGCCGGGCCCGCGAGGCCGTAGACGACGCCGCCGTGCTGGGCGCAGTCGCCGATCGCGTGGACCGATGGGTCCGAGGTGCGCAGCGCGTCGTCCACGACCACCCCCTTGGCGACCGCCAGCCCCGCCGCCTGGGCGAGCCCGACGCGCGGCCGTACGCCGCAGGCCAGCACGACCAGGTCGGTGCCGAGGCAGTAGCCGTCGGCGAGTTCGACCGCGGTGACCACGGACCGCGCCGACCGTCCGTCGCCGGCGGCACCACGGGGCAGGGTCGACGGGCGCGCCCCCGCGGACCCGCCTCCCGTACGCACCGTCCCGGCCGGCCGCAGCCGCCGGGAGGGCCGCGCGACCCCGGCCCCGTCTTCGTCCCGGGTCAGCAGACCGCGCACCCGGCACTGGGTGTGCACCTCGACGCCCAGTCCCTCCAGGTGCGCGCGCAGCAACTCCGAGGCGGTCTCGTCCAGATGACGCTCCATCAGATGCTCGCCCTGGGTGGCGACCACCACCTGCGCCCCGCGCGCCGCCAGCGCCCGCGCCGCCGACACCCCGAGCAGCCCGCCGCCGACGACCACCGCACGCGCCCCGGGACGCACCGCCGCCGAGAGCGCCAGGCAGTCGTCCATCGTGCGGAAGGCGTGCACCCCCTCCGGGAACGTGCCGCCGTCCCGCGCGAACAGCCCGCGCAGCGGCGGCAGTACCGGATTGGAGCCGGTCGCCAGCACCAGCCGGTCGTACCGGACCACGCCACCGTCGTCGCAGACCACGGCCCGCTCGTCGCGGTCGATCCGCACCACCCGGACACCCCGGCGCACCACCGCGCCGGGCACCCCCGGCAGCGCGACCACCTCCGGCGCGTACCGGCCCGCCAGCACCTCCGCGAGCAGCACCCGGTTGTACGGGGCGTGCCGCTCCTCGCCGATCACCGTGACGTCCGCACCGGAGGGCGCCAGACGCTGCGCGAGGCGCGCCCCCGCCATTCCGCCGCCGACCACCACCATCCTCATGGCACGAGCCTGCGGCGCCGCTGTTACCCGGCCGCATCCCCGTCGTTTCCCCCGGGGAACAGTGCCCTCAGCGCCCGCCCGGCCCCGCTGTGAGCCCGAAGCGGCCTCCGGCTACGGCCGGTCGACCCTGATCATGGCGATCCCGGGCCGGACCTTGGCCAACGACCCGAAGTCCTGATCGGCGTGGATCAGGGTCAGGCCGTGGGCCTCCGCGGTCAGCGCGATGAGGATGTCCATGGGCGACGGTCCCCTGTGGTGCCCGATGGCGATCAGATCACGCTGCACGGCGTGGATCCGGCGCCAGGGATCGTCGAGGGCCGGGCACCAGCCGAAGGTCCGGCGCAGTACGGCGACAAACGGCTCGTACTCGCGGTCGGAGCGCACACCGGTCATCAACTCGGCTTCGACCGGCGGACACATGGCGACCAGTCCCCGGGCCACATGCGTGGGCCACGGCTCGGGGATCTGCCGCCGCAACAGGCGCCACACCGCCGAGGTGTCAGCGAGGTAGCTCATCGGCCGCCGCGCTCCTGCTCCGCCAGGTAGTCGAAGTCCAGGACGTCCTCGGCGTGTTCCTGGAGCCATGCGAGCCCGCGGGCACGGTCGTCGGCGCTCGTCCCGGCCGCTATGGACAGGGCCAGGTTGATCGTCTCGCGCTTCGTCTTGGTGCCGAGCTGCCGCTGGGCGAAGGCGAGCATCGCGTCGTCCAGATCGATGACCGTGCGTGCCATGACGACCTCCCGGTTGATATCAGGCAGGATGCCAGTATATCAACAGCGATATCAGGCGTCGATGGCCCGCGGCTGCGCCCGCTCGACGCGGACCGCGCACACCTTGAACTCCGGCATGCGGGACGTCGGGTCGAGCGCCGGGTTGGTGAGGGTGTTCGCCCGGCCCTCGCCCGCCCAGTGGAAGGGCATGAAGACCGTGTCCGGACGGATGGCGCGGTCCACCCGGGCCGGCGCCACCGCGCGGCCCCGGCGGGACGTGACGGCGACCGGGTCGCCCTCGGCGACACCGATGCGCTCGGCGAGGCGCGGATGGAGCTGCACGAACGGACCGGGCGCGGCGGCGTTCAGCTCCGCCACCCGTCGGGTCTGGGCGCCCGACTGGTACTGCGCCAGCACCCGTCCGGTCGTCAGGTACAGCGGGAAGTCCCCGTCCGGCTCCTCGGCCGCCGGCCGGTGCAGCACCGGCACGAACCTGGCCCGGCCGTCCGGCGTCGCGAACCGGTCGAGGAACAGCCGGGGCGTGCCCGGGTGCGCCGCGGCGTCCCCGGCCGGGACGTCCGGGCACGGCCAGAACACCCCGTCCTCCGCCTCGATGCGGCGGTAGGTGATCCCGGAGTAGTCCGCGGGCCCGCCCGCCGACGCGCGGCGCAGTTCCTCGAAGACCTCCTCCGGGTCGGCAGGGAAGCCCTTCTCCCGGCCCAGGCGTGCGGCCAGCCCGTTCAGCACGTACAGGTCGCTGCGCACACCCTCCGGCGGGTCCAGGGCCTTGCGCCGCAGCAGCACCCTGCCCTCCAGGTTCGTCGTGGTCCCCGTCTCCTCGGCCCACTGCGTCACCGGCAGCACCACGTCGGCCATCGCCGCCGTCTCCGACAGCACCACGTCGCACACGGCGAGGAAGTCCAGCGCCGCGATGCGCTCGGTGACGTGCGCCGCCCGCGGCGCGGAGACCACCGGGTTGGAGCCCATGAGCAACAGGCCCTTCACGTCCCGGCCCAGCGCGTCCAGCAGCTCGTACGCGCTGCGCCCCGGCCCCGGCAGGTCGTCCGGGTCGACCCCCCACACCCGGGCCACATGGCTGCGCGCCGCCGGGTCGTCGAGCTTGCGGTAGCCGGGCAGCTGGTCGGCCTTCTGGCCGTGCTCCCGGCCGCCCTGGCCGTTGCCTTGCCCCGTGAGACAGCCGTACCCCGACAGCGGGCGCCCCGCGCGACCCGTCGCCAGGCACAGGTTGATCCACGCGCTCACCGTGTCCGTGCCCTTCGACTGCTGCTCCGGGCCGCGCGCGGTCAGCACCATCGCCTCCGGCACGCCGCAGAACAGCTCCACCGCCTCCCGGAGCCTGGGCACCGGCACCCCGGTGATCCGCTCGACCAGCTCCGGCCAGAGCGCCATCGCCGAGGCCTGCGCCTCCGGCCAGCCGGTCGTCCGCTGCGCGACGAAGTCCTCGTCCACGCGGCCCTCCGCGACCACCAGGTGCAGCAGGCCGAGCGCGAGGGCGAGGTCGGTGCCGGGGCGCGGCTGCAGGTGCAGGTCGGCGTGCTCGGCGGTGCGCGTACGGCGCGGGTCCACGACGATCAGGCGGCCGCCGTTCTCCTTCAGCTCCGTGAAGTAGCGCAGCGCGGGCGGCATCGTCTCGGCGAGGTTCGAGCCGACCAGGATCACGCAGCCCGTCCGCGCGACGTCCGCCAGCGGGAACGGCAGGCCCCGGTCCAGGCCGAAGGCCCTGGTGTGGGCGGCCGCGGCGGAGGACATGCAGAAGCGGCCGTTGTAGTCGATCTGGGACGTCCGCAGCACGACCCGGGCGAACTTGCCGAGGGCGTACGCCTTCTCGTTGGTCAGGCCCCCGCCGCCGAACACACCGACCGCGTCGGGGCCGTGGGCGGCCCGCACCCGCAACAGGCCTTCCGCGACCCGGTCCAGGGCGTCCTCCCAGGGGGCCGGCTCCAGCCGTCCCGAGGCGCGGTCCCTGACCAGGGGGCCGGTCAGCCGTGCCTCCGGGGCCAGCACGGCGGGCGCGGTGCGGCCCTTGCCGCACAGGGCGCCCTTGTTCACGGGGAAGTCGCGCTCCACCACGTCCGGGATGCCGCTGCCTCCGGCGGTGCGGCGGAGGCCCATTCCGCACTGCAGGGCGCAGTAGGGGCAGTGGGTGTCGACGGTTCCGCTGGCGCTCATGCCGCCCACGATGCGGCGCCGGTGTTTCGCCCCCCGGGCGGGGGCGTTACGCCCGGCGTACGGTGCGCTCCCTGCGGGGCTGTGCGGGGTGTGAGGGTGCGGGTCGTTTGCCGTGTGCGGGTTGTTTGCGCCTGCGGCGGGCGTCCACCCGCCCGCACTGATCGCGCCGGATGGGGGTCCCCCCGGCCGAAGGCTGGGGGGACCCCCATCCGGCGCGATCAGTGCGGG
>NZ_JARAVO010000199.1:0-18222 GCF_033792805.1 Streptomyces sp. PA03-1a | reverse complement strand
GACGACCACCGTCAACCACCAACCCTGCGGCCCCCGACCGGACTTACGGCCACCGGGACACCGCCGCCCATCCACGGCCCCGCCCTGCGCCCTGCAGGTCATGGCGGCCCTGGGCTTCCCACGCCACCGCAACGCCGCCCAGCCGATGCCCGCGGCGAGGGCCTGCGCCGTCGGCTTCCCGTCCGCCCCCGGAGGTACCCGATGAGGACCGTCCTGCTCACCGGCGCCGCCGGCTTCACCGGCCGTGCCGTCCACCGCCTACTCCGCCGCCAGCCGGTGGAGTTGCGGCTGCTGACGCACCGCCGCCCGCCCGTCGCCGACCCCGCGGCCCGCCTCGTCTACGCCGACCTCGCCCGCCGCGGCACCCTGCACGGCGTCTGCGACGGCGTGGACACCCTGCTCCACCTGGCCTGCACCGTGGACGAGGAAGATCCCCGGGCCTGCGGCCTCGTCAACGACCGGGGCACCGCCGCCCTGGTCGCCGAGGCGCGGCGTGCGGGGGTGCGGCGGATCGTCCACCTCAGCACCGCCGCCGTCTACGGCGACGGACCGCACCGCGGCGCCGCCGAGGGCGACCTCGTCCCCGCGCCGGTCTCTGCCGTCAGCCGCTCGCGGCTCGCGGGGGAGCGCGCGGTCCGGGCCGCCGGGGGCGTCGTACTGCGGCCGATGTTCGTGTACGGGCCGGGCGACCGATGGCTGGTCCCACAGCTCGTGCGCACCCTCACCGCGCTCCCGGTCTCCGTCGACGGGGGCCGGGCCCTGCTCTCCCTGGTCGCCGTCGAGGACCTGGCGGCGGCGATCGCCGCGCTGGCCGTGGCCGACTGGGGTCCGGTGCCCGGCGGGGAGGTCCACCACGTCGGCCACCCGGAGCCGGTCGCCGTGCGCGACCTGACCGCGGCGCTCACCGAGCACCTGGGCGTGCCCGCCCCCGCGGCCGACCTCACGTACGACGAGGTCCGCGAGCTCCTCGCCGGGCGGCCCCGCGACCTGCGCCACCTCACGCTGTTCGGCCAGGACCACCACTACGACAGCGGCCGCGTCTGGCGGCGCACCGGACACACCCCGGGAGCCTTCGCCACCCGCTTCGCCGCCGCCGCGCCCTGGTACCGCGCCCACCTCGCCCCGCTCACCCATCTCACCCATCTCGCCCCTCTGGCCCCGCCGGCGGCAGCGACCGCCGGCCCGACGGAAGACGGGACGCCGTGACCCCCATCCCCACCACCGCGACCGCCGGCGCGCCCTCCGCCGTGCGGCGCGCTCCCGAGGCCCCCGGTGCGCTGCCCCTGCTCGGCCACGGCCCGGCACTGCTGCGCCGGCCCCTGCAGTTCCTCGGCTCGCTCCCCGCCGTCGGCCCGGTGGTCCGCATCCGCCTGGGCGGCCTGCCCGCGTACGTCGTCAACGACGCCGAACTGGTCCGCGCCGTGCTGGTCGGCGAAGCGGGCCGGTTCGACCAGGGCGTGCTCATCGAGAAGGTGCGCCCTCTGCTCGGCTCCGGCGTCGGCACCGCCGACGGCGCCGAGCACCGCAGGCTGCGCCGGCTGATGCAGCCCGCCTTCCACCGGGCCCGCATCGCCCGTTACGCGGCCACCATGACCGCCGTCGCCGCCGAGCGCACCGCCGCTTGGCGGCCGGGCGGGATCCTGCGCGTGGACGAGGAGATGAACGCGCTCGCCCTCACCACCGTGGCCAGGGCGCTGTTCTCCTCGGACCTCGGCGCGGAGGCCGTCGCCGAGGTGCAGCGCTCGCTGCCCGTCGTCCTGGACGAGATCCCGCGCCGCTCCATGCTCCCCGACGCCCTGCTGCGGCTGCCCACCCCCGCCAACCGGCGCTTCGACCGGGCCGTACGGCGTCTGCGCTCGGCGACCCGGCACGTGGTGGAGGCCGCCCGCGCCGACGGCACCGACCACGGCGACCTGCTCTCCGTCCTGCTGCTCACCGCGGACGAGGGGACCGGGGAGCGGCTGACCGACGACCAGGTCCACGACCAGCTGGTCAACATGCTCGTCGCAGGCACCGAGACCACCGGCGCCACCCTGGCCTGGGTCTTCCACGAACTCGCCCGCGAGCCCACGGTGGAGCGCCGGCTCCACGAGGAGACGGACCGGGTCCTCGGCGGGCGCCCGGCCGTCTTCGAGGACCTGCCCCACCTCCCCCACACCCGGCGCGTCGTCCAGGAGGCCCTGCGCCGGTACGCGCCGTGGATCATCCTGCGGCTCTCCCCGGAGGAGGTGCTCCTCGGCGACGTCGCCGTCCCGGCGGGCGCGACGGTGCTGTTCAGCCCGTACGTCCTGCACCACCTGCCGCAACTCCACCCCGGCCCCCTCTCCTTCGACCCCGACCGCTGGCTGCCCGAACGCGCCGCGCGCCTGCCCAGGGCCGCGTCCATCCCCTTCGGCGCGGGCGGCCGCCAGTGCCCGGGCAACGTCTTCGCCCTCACGCAGGCCGTCATCCAGGTCGCCACCGTCGCCGCCCGGTGGCGCCTGCGCCCGGCGGACGCCGGCCCGCACGTGCGCGAACTCGCCCGCGGCGCGGTCGTCCACCCCACCGCGATGCCGATGCGGTGCGTGCCCCGCGAGGACGCCCAGGTGGAGACCCTCCCGCTTCCGTAAAGACATCCCCATGCAATGGTCCGTTTTCCCGACGTACGGGAGATGGGTGAACCGGAGCGTGGGGCGAGCCGTACAGGCTTGTCGGTGGCCCAAGCTCCTCCAGCGGGGGTCGCCCCCATCACTGTGGCTCGCTTGGAAGGAACTTCGGGTTGTCGCTCTCCAGCGCTCATCAGCGACCGGTAACGGACCAGGCGGACACGACGGAGCAACCACCCCCGGGCGACGCTCCGGAGGAGGAGGCGGCGGCGGAGACCGAGCCCGAAGCGAAGCAGGAGCCCGAGCCCGAGCCCGAAACGGAGGCGGCTCCCGCCCCCGACCTCGGGGCGGACGACGAGCAGGCCCACGAGGAGGCCCCCGGCGAACCGGCTCCCGCCGCGGGCAGCGCCCTCGCCCGATGGCGGGAGCGGCACCCGGACGTCACCCGCGCCGTGTCGTGGAGCCTCACGATCCTCGCCGCCGCCCTGGTGCTCTTCGCCTTCCTGATGCCCGACCGGCTCCCCTACCTGACCGCCTCCCGCTTCGTCCGCGTCCCGGCGGAGCCGATCCTGCTGGCCGCCCTGCTGCTCGTGCTGCCGCCCAGGCCCCGGCGCGTGGTGGCGGTCCTCAGCGGGGTCCTGCTCGGCCTGCTGGTCGTCCTCAACTGCGTGGACATGGGCTTCTACCAGACGCTGCAACGCCCGTTCTACCTGCTGTTCGACTGGCCCCTGTTCTCCGACGGGCTGTCGTTCCTGAAGGACTCGGCCGGGGCGACGACCGCGTACGGCGCCCTGGCCGGGGCCCTGCTCGCCGTCCTCGCGCTCCTCGTGCTCATGCCGCTGGCGATCGTGCGGCTGTGCAAGGTGATGGTGCGGCACCCCTCGGTGGCACGCCGCGGCACCCTGGTGGCCGGCGTGGTCTGGATGACGTGCGCGACGCTCGGCCTCCAGGTCTCCGGGCTGAACTTCGCCGCCAAGGACGCCAGCCTGCGGGTGCGGGGCCAGGTGGACATGGTGCAGCAGGGCCTGGCCGACCAGAAGGTGTTCGCCAAGAAGGTGGCCAACGACCCGTTCGCGAAGATCCCGTCCGACCGGCTGCTGTCCGGGCTGCGCGGCAAGGACGTCATCTTCACGTTCATCGAGAGCTACGGCCGGGACGCGGTCGAGAACCCGGCGATGGCGCCGGACGTCGACGCGGTGCTGCGGGGCGGCACCAAGCAGCTCGCCGACGCGGGCTTCTCCGCCCGCAGCGGGTGGCTGACCTCCCCCGTCACCGGCGCGGGCAGCTGGCTCGCCCACACCACCTTCCTGTCCGGGCTGTGGGTCCCGGACCAGCAGCGCTACCGCTACGTCAGCTCCAGTGACCGGATGACCCTCACCAGTGCCTTCAAGCGCACCGGCGACTTCCGGACGGTCGGCATGATGCCCGGCGTCACCCGGGCCTGGCCGGAGGGCAAGTTCTTCGGCCTGGACCACATCCACGACTCGCGCACCATGGGGTACCAGGGGCCCAAGTTCAGCTGGTCGCCGGTGCCCGACCAGTACACCCTGTCGGCGTTCGAGCGCCTGGAGCACGGGAAGGCGTCGAACCAGCCGATGATGTCGGAGATCATCCTGGCCTCCAGTCACAACCCCTGGGCGCCGATCCCCCACATGATCGACTGGGACCAGGTAGGCGACGGCTCGGTCTACGACGCCATCAAGAAGGAGGGCAAGGACCCCAAGGAGGTCTGGAAGGACCCCAAGCAGGTGCGCCAGGAGTACAGCAAGGCCATCCAGTACTCGCTGACCAGCCTCATCGACTTCGTGACGAAGTACGGCAACAAGAACACCGTGCTGGTCTTCCTCGGCGACCACCAGCCGGTGTCGACGGTCGTCGGCGTCAACGCCAGCCGGGACGTGCCGGTCGCGATCGTCGCCCACGACCCCAAGGTGCTGGACCAGGTCTCCGACTGGGGCTGGAGCGACGGGCTGCAGCCCGAACACGACGCGCCGGTCTGGCGGATGGACGCCTTCCGCGACCGCTTCCTGACCGCGTTCACCTCCCGACAGCCTTAGCGCTTCTCCCCGTCGCCCCCCGTACCGCCGGGGGGCGACGGGACCGCCGGGGAAGGGGCCGGGAAGGGGCCGGGAAAACCGGCTGCCCCACGATCACGGGCCTGATAGCGTCACCGTGCAGTGACGACCGAGGAGGTGAGACCCATCAACGCTGTAACAGGCCGGGTGCTCCCCTCCCGCACGGCTGCGCGGACCCTCTGACGCAGGTGTCCCCGGGAGTGCCCGAAGGCATCCCGAAAGGCATCGAGCCATGCGCTTCCTCTCGGAGACGACCGCGAACGGCGTCTCGGAACACCTCTTCGTCCTCGGCGACATCACCGGCGTGCTCTGGTCCCCCGCCGACGCCCCCGCCGACGCGGCGGGCGACCGCCCGCTGATCCTGCTGGCCCACGGCGGCGGCCGGGACAAAAAGGCCCCGGGCCTCCTGGCCCGCGCCCACCACCATGTGACGACCGGCGGCTTCGCGGTCGCCGCCATCGACGCACCCGGGCACGGCGACCGCCCGCGGACCGCCGCCGACGAGGCCGCCGCGGTACGCATCAGGGAGGCGGTGGCCTCGGGCGGGCCCGTCGCCCCGCTCATCGCGGCCCACAACGCGGCGCTGGCCACCCGCGCCGTCCCGGAGTGGCGGGCCACCCTGGACGCCCTGCAGGCCCACGGCCGTGTCGGCCCGGACGCCCCGGTCGGGTTCTGGGGCGTGTCGCTGGGCACCGCCGTCGGCGTACCGCTCGTGGCCGCCGAACCCCGGATCACCGCCGCCGTGTTCGGGCTGCTCGGTCACCAGTCCCTGGCCGGGACGGCGGCCCGGATCACCGTCCCGGTCCGCTTCCTCCTGCAGTGGGACGACGAGCTGGTGCCGCGGTCGTCGTCCCTCGCCCTCTTCGACGCCTTCGCCTCCCGCGACAAGACGCTCCGCGCCAACCCGGGCCGGCACATGGAGCTGCCCACGTCCGAGGTGGAGAGCGAACAGCGCTTCTTCGCCCGCCGTCTGGTCCGGGACCACCCCGGCGCGCGACAGGCACAGCACTGACCCTCCGGGCCCCCCGGTACCGCGCTTCCCCCAGCACCGCCGAAAGGAACTCCGCCATGCCCGTTTTCCCCTCGCACGACGGCACCGAGCTCGCCTACCACGTCCTCGGCTCGGGCCGCCCGCTGCTCTGCCTGCCCGGCGGGCCGCAGGACTCCGTGTACCTCGGTGACCTCGGCGGCCTGTCCGCGCACCAGCAGCTGATCAGGCTGGACCTCCGGGGCACCGGCCGGTCCGCGATGCCGCGGGACATCGCCTCCTGCCGCTGCGACCGGCTCGTCGACGACGTCGAGGCCCTGCGCGAGCACCTCGGCCTCGACCGGATGGACGTGCTCGCGCACAGCGCGGGGGCCAACCTCGCCGCGCAGTACGCGGGCCGCCATCCGCACCGGGTCGGCAGCCTCGTCCTCGTCACGCCGAGCGTCCGGGCCGTCGGCCTCCCCATCACGGGCGGCCTCCGGCGCGAGACGGCCCTGCTGCGCCGGGACGAACCGTGGTTCCCGGAGGCGTTCGCGGCCCTGGAGGCGATCGTGGCGGGCGAGGCCACCGCCGAGCGGTGGCAGGCCGTAGCGCCGTTCTCCTACGGCCGCTGGGACGAGGTGTCGCGGGCCCACCAGGCGGCGGAACGGGAGCAGATGAGCGACGAGGTCGTGTCCGCCTTCGGTGCCGAGGGCGCCTTCGACCCGGACGGCACCCGTGCCGCGCTCGCCGGGCTGGCGTCACCGGTCCTCCTGCTCGCCGGGCAGGTCGACCTCGGGGCGCCCCCGGCCACGGTCGCCGAGTTCGCCGCGCTGTTCCCGGACGCCGGGCTCGTCGTCCAGCCCGGGGCCGGGCACTTCCCCTGGCTCGACGACGCCGGCCGCTTCGTGACGTCCGTCGCGGCGTTCCTGAAGGGTGAGGACGGGCTCAGCACCTCATGACGTCCGGCGCCGGCGGCACGCCGACCGCACGGCGCGGGCCAGGACCGGAGGGACGAGGTCCTTGGCCAGGCGGCGGGCGGCGGAGGCCCGTTCCCCGAACGGGGACGGGTACCCGTTGACCGGCTCGTGGCGGGAGACCGGCAGAGCCGGGGACTTCGCCTTCGTGCCCCTGATGCGGATCAGGGGCACTCCCGCCACCTGGTCCACGGCGTGCCACAGGTCCTGGCGCGTCCTCAGCCACCGCAGCAGCTCCTCGCGGACCTGCTCCGGATCCCCCCAGGTGCCGTAGAGCTTGGTGCTCGTGACCACGACGGGCTTGAGTCCGACCGTCGCCACCGCCGCCCACACGGCGGCGGCGACTCCCGGGCAGTGCTCGCTCCGGAAGTCGTCGAAGGCCGCGATGCCTTCCGGGACGAGCAGCTCGCGGGCGGCCGCGATGTCGCCGGAGACGTGCTCGTACAGATGCGACGCGTCGACGTGCACGAAGCGGCAGCTCCCGGCGCCGACGTGCGAGGTGATCACCGATGTGGGGGCCTGCACCATCGTGGGGAGCCGGTCGTGGAACGACAGGTAATTGGCCTCGAACGCGCGCCGGGTGAGCGTCGCGTACGCCGAATTCATCTCGGCGCTGTTGGGGTCGTCCACGGCCGGGGAATCCCACAGGTCGCACACCGTGAACCGCTCCCCCTCGCGGAGGTAGCGGCCCATGAAAATGGCGCTCTTCCCCATGTAGGCGCCGAGTTCCAGCAGGTCACCCGGGCGTTCCCGGTCGTTCTGCCGCCGCAGGAACCAGTCGAAGAGCAATTGGTCGACCGGCCAGAACCAGCCTTCGACGTCCGCGAACCGCTGCGGCCGGGGAATCGCGTCCGCGGTCTCTCCCGAATGTGGCATGAGCTTCTCCCTGGAGAAGGTGGTCCGCCGAACTGGACGCGAGGATATCGATCTCCGGCCGGAATCCCGGGGAGGCCGTGAGGCGAGGGCGGGCGCACTCGGACCGGAGGGCGGTGCGTCACCACCAGATGACGACGTATCCGTCGCCGCCCGCCGAACCCGGAGCGTCGGTGTCGCTGCCACCGTCGCCGCCCTCGCCCGCACCGGGCGGAGCGGGCTGGACCACGCCGTCCACCGCGGGGCGGCCGCCCTGACCCGGGGCGCCCGGTAGCGGGTTGCCCTCCTGGCCGTCCGCGCCCATGCGGACGGTGCCCTGCCCGGGACAGAAGCCCGTGCCACCGCTTCCCCCGATGAGCAGCGACGCGCCCCCGCCCCCACCGGCCGACACGACGCCGCCCAGGTTGTTGTCCACAACGGTCGGCGTGCCCGGAGAACCGTTGGCCGCGCCGGCGCCACCGGCGCCGCCGGCGCCGACGTCCACCGCGACCGGTGTGCCCGGCTGGACGGGGAGGACGCACCAGGCGAAGCCGCCGGCGCCGCCTCCGGCGCCGGTGATCGCGCCGCCGCCTACGGCTCCACCCCCGCCGGCGCCCCATGCCTGGACGAAGACCGTGGTCACCGCGGCGGGCGGCACGAACACACCGTCGTCGTCGAAGTCCACCAGGCCGTGGGCGGCTGCGGTTCCGGGCGGCCCCTGAGGCCCGGCGGGCCCCTGGGGACCTCCCGGTCCGGCGGGCCCGGCGGGTCCCTGCGGACCGGTCCCGCCCTGCGGACCCTGAGGCCCGGCGGGGCCGGCGGGGCCGGCGGGTCCCTGCGGACCGGGAGGGCCGGAGGGACCGGAGGGTCCCGGCGGACCAGGGGGCCCCGGTGGACCGGGGCGGCCGGGCCGGCCCGGGCAGTGCCAGGGCAGGTACGGGAAGGACGAGCACGGCTGGGCCGCACGCTTCCCGACGAGAGGTTCGCCGGCCTCGAAGGCGGCACCACCGTCCGCACCGGCCGCGTCGGCCGCACCCGCCATCGAACCGGCCGCCAGGGCCACGCTCGTGACCACCGCCCGCAACACGCGGGGCATGACTGTTCGAGACACCACGTCACCTCCAGGAACGGCCCACGACGGCCGGCAGCTACCGCTTTTGGGGAGAGTGAGCGGTCGTGGACAGCGGCGGGCCCGCATCAAGCCTCGCCTCGGGCACCTCGTCATGCACATCCAGTAGCCGGACCGGGTGATCCCCGGGCCGCGCAACCTCCGCGCGAGGCGTTTTGTCATCTTGTCGACTTGGCGGGGTAACCCGCATTCTCGTTGTCTGTCGACGGATCGGGGGATGCGGTGGCGGTGTTGCAGTGCAAGCGATGCGGGTCGACTCAGGTGCAGAGCCTGGAGCTGTACGTGGCGACGATGGATCCGGGCTCGGCGCTGAAGAAGGATTTCGCGCAACCGGCGGAGGAGAAGGCAGCGCTGATCGGGCCGCTGCTGGTGGCCGGGTTCGGGGTGGCGCTGCTGGTGTCGGGGGTGATCCTGCTGGGGCTGCTCGTGACGGTCGGCGGGGCGGTGTGGGGTACGCGGGAGCGAGGCAAGGAGCAGACCTCTCAGCGCAAGCGTGCGGAGTGGCTGAAGCAGATGATCTGCATGCACTGCAAGAAGCCGTTCCTGCCCGTGACGTAGCCCGGGACGACGAAGCGGCCCGCCCACGGTGCCGGGCGGGCCGCGTCGGCGCCCAGGGGAGGGCGGCGGCGTGGCGAAGCCGGGGGCCACGGCTGGGAGGAGCCCGCGGAGCCGGAGCCGACCGTCGAGCCCGTAGCCGCCCCTCGAGGCGAGCATCGCCTCGGGCACGTCGTCATGCACATCCAGTAACCGGACCGGGTGCGGGCACCCCGGATCCGGCGCATTCGCGGGGTCGCTTGACCTCAAGGTCGGTCGAGGTTCTACGGTCACTGCATGAGCATGGAGACCACGGCCTGGACCCAGCTGCACAGCGTCATGAACGCCACGCAGGACCGACGCCCCCTGGCCCGCGACACCCTGCGCCGCGTCGGCGCCTTCGCCCGGCCCCACCGGCGCCGCATCACCCAGTTCGTCCTGCTGAGCACCGTGACCGCGCTGCTCGCCGTGGCGACCCCGGTCCTCGCCGGCTGGATCGTCGACGCCATCGTCTCCGGCGGCGACCCAGGCCGGGTCACCACGCTGGCCGTGCTGATCGCCGTGATCGCCGTGGCCGAGGCGGGCCTCGGGCTGCTGAACCGCTGGCTGTCCGCGAACCTCGGCGAGGGCCTCATCCTCGACCTGCGCACCGCCGTGTTCGACCACGTCCAGCGCATGCCGGTCGCCTTCTTCACGCGGACCCGCACCGGCGCCCTCGTCAGCCGTCTCAACAACGACGTGATCGGCGCCCAGCGCGCGTTCAGCAACACGCTCTCCGGCGTCGTGGGCAACCTCGTCACCCTCCTGCTGACCCTGGGCGTCATGCTCACCCTGTCCTGGCAGATCACCCTGCTCGCCCTCGTCCTCCTCCCGGTCTTCGTCGTCCCGGCGCGCCGCATGGGCACCCGCATGGCCCGCCTCCAGCGCGAGGCCGCGGCCCACAACGCCGCCATGGGCACCCAGATGACCGAGCGCTTCTCGGCACCCGGCGCGACCCTGGTGAAGCTCTTCGGCCGGCCCGCCGACGAGTCGGCCCGCTTCGCCGAACGTGCCCGGCGGGTACGGGACATCGGCGTGCGGACCGCCATGGCACAGTCGGCGTTCATCACGGCCCTCACCCTCGTCTCCGCCCTCGCGCTGGCGCTGGTCTACGGACTGGGCGGCCACTTCGCGCTCACCGGCGCCCTCGACGCCGGCTCCGTGGTCACCCTCGCCCTCCTCCTGACCCGCCTCTACGCGCCCCTGACCGCACTCGCGGGCGCGCGCGTCGACATCATGAGCGCCCTGGTCAGCTTCGAGCGGGTCTTCGAGGTACTCGACCTGCGGCCCCTCATCGCCGACCGCCCCGACGCCCGCCCGGTGCCGGACGGGCCCGTCGCCGTCGAGTTCGAGGACGTCCGCTTCGGCTACCCGTCCGCCGACAAGGTGTCGCTGGCCTCACTGGAGGAGGTCGCGGTCCTGGACACCCGCGTCGGCGGCGAGGTCCTCCACGGGATCTCCTTCCGGGCCGAACCCGGCCACACCGTCGCGCTCGTCGGCTCGTCCGGCGCCGGGAAGTCGACCATCGCGCAGCTGCTGCCCCGCCTGTACGACGCCGACGGGGGCGCCGTCCGCGTCGGCGGCACCGACGTCCGCGACCTGACGGCCGCCTCCCTGCGCGCCACGGTCGGCATGGTCACCCAGGACGGCCACCTCTTCCACGACACGATCCGGGCCAACCTGCTGCTCGCCCGGCCGGAGGCCACCGACGAGGAACTGCGCGACGTGCTGCGCCGCGCGCGTCTGGACCGTCTGGTCGCCGAACTCCCCGACGGCCTCGACACCGTCGTCGGCGAACGCGGCTACCGCCTCTCCGGCGGGGAGCGCCAGCGCATGACCATCGCCCGGCTGCTCCTGGCCGGCCAGCGCGTGGTCATCCTCGACGAGGCCACGGCCCACCTCGACAGCACCTCCGAGGCCGCCGTCCAGGAAGCCCTCGCCGAGGCCCTCGCCGACCGCACCGCCGTCGTCATCGCCCACCGCCTCTCCACGGTGCGCGCCGCCGACCTCATCCTCGTCGTCGAGGACGGCCGCATCGTGGAGCGCGGCACGCACCCGGAACTCCTGGCGGCGGACGGCCGGTACGCGGAGCTGTACCGCACGCAGTTCAGCGAGGAGGGCCTCGTACCGGGCACGCTGCGCTGACGCCTGAGCTGTTCCAGCACGGTCCCGGGTGTTCCGGCACATGCACCTTCCGCGCACGATTCTGGAGGCACCTTGAAGCTCTTGCTCACGTCAGGCGGCGTCACGAACCCGAGGATCCACTCGGCGCTCGTGCGGCTTCTCGGCAAGCCGATCGCCGAGTGCCACGCCCTCTGTGTCCCGACGGCACAGTGGGGTCACCCGATGTGCGGTCGGGCATCGGTGCGGGGCTTCGCAGCCGCCGAGCCCCGGTGGCAGCACCTGACCGGCCTGGGCTGGGCGTCGCTCGGCGTCCTCGAGCTCACCGCACTGCCCACCATCGGCGCGGAGCGATGGGTCCCCTGGGTCCGGGAGGCCGACGTGCTCCTGGTCGACGGCGGCGACGCGACGTACCTGTGCCACTGGATGCGGGAGTTCGGGCTGGCCGATCTGCTGCCTTCGCTGCCCGACACGGTCTGGGTGGGAGTGAGTGCCGGAAGCATGGTGATGACGCCCCGGATCGGAGCGTACTTCGTCGAGTGGCAGTCCGCGCCGGACGACCGCGCCCTGGGAGTCGTCGACTTCTCGATCTTCCCGCACCTGGACGCCTTCCCGACGAACACCCTGGCCGACGCGGAGCACTGGGCCGCCGACATCGGCATCCCGGCCTACGCCATCGACGAACAGACGGGCCATCAAGGTCCTCGACGGCTCCGTCGAGGTGGTCTCCGAAGGGCAATGGACGAAGTTCGGGTCATAGCCGGGACGGCGTCCGTGACGTCGCGTCGCCGGAAGGGCCGAGCCCGGGACACCACGTCCGTCGGTCACCCGTACGGCACGGATACCGCGCCTCGACGCGGCCCCCGTCTCACGATCGGTAGCGGAGCCGGTCCGGCGCGCACGATCACCGATCCGGACGGCCGGCGCACGTGATCTCTCCACCGTCGAGGAGGCCGCCTTGGGACACGCCGTCGGCGATGTGCTCGGCCTGGCCGCCGCTGTCGCGGTCAGTCCGCTCCCCATCGTGGCGATCATCCTCGTCCTGGCCACCCCGCGGGGGCGGACGAACGGCACGCTGTTCGCCCTCGGCTGGTTCCTGGGACTGGCCGTCCTCGGCGCGATCACGCTGGCGGTGGGCGGCCCCGGCGGGGCGTCCGCGCACGGTCACCCGGCCACGTGGGTGGGGGCCCTCAAGCTGGCGCTGGGCGTCCTGCTCCTCCTGTTCGCGGCCCGGCAGTGGCGGGGACGTCCACGCGACCCCTCACAGGCGCAGCTGCCGAAGTGGATGGCGGCGATCGATCACTTCACCCCGCCGAAGGTGCTCGGCCTCGGCCTGCTGCTCTCGGCCGCGAACGCCAAGAACGCCCCGCTGACCATCGCCGCCGGCGCCTCCATCAGCTCGGCAGGGATCCCCGTGCCTCAGCAGATCGGGGCGCTCGCCGTCTTCGTGGTCATCGCGTCGCTCGGAGTCCTCGCCCCGCTCGCCGTGTACCTGTGCATGGGTGAACGAGCCGAGGGCATCCTCGCCAACTGGCGGGACCGGGCCGCCCGGCACAACGCCGCCATCATGGCCGCCCTGTTCTTCGTCCTCGGCCTGAAGCTACTGGGGGACGGCATCAGCGGCCTGGCCTGAGGCCCCCGCAGCCCCGAATCGGGCTTCGCGTCCAACTACGCATAGAGCCGGGCGTCGGTCGCGTCGGCCAGGCCGGACACCAAGGCGTCGGTCGCCACGGAGACCCGCGCTCCCGCTTCGGCCGCGCCGTTCGACTGCGCCTCCATGCCGGTGCGGGCCGCTGCCGGCACCGAGGTGGAGGCCGTGACGGCGGTCCGCGACGCGGGCGGCACCACGCCACGGTGACCACCTGGCTGCCCGAGAAAGGCTGGAACCGCCGCTTCCAGGCACTCGGCAGCGCCTACCTCGCCGGGGACAACGGTGTCGGGATGGGCACCGCCGTCAAGACCGGCTACGCGGCGACCACCACGGACGCCGGCGTCGGTGATGCCCTCGACGTCAGCTGGGCGCTGAACAGCGACGGTGAGGTCAACACCACTCCGCTGAACAACTTCGCCTCCCGTTCCTCCTACTTCACTGGATGCTCCACCGGCGGACGCCAGGGCTACAGGGAGGCCCAGCGCTACCCCGACGACTACGACAGCATCCTCGCCGAGGCCCTTACCGACCGCACCGCCGTCGTGATCGCCCACCGCCTCTCCACGGTGCGCGCCGCCAAACCTCATCCTCGTCGTCGAGGACGGCCGCGTCGTCGAGCGCGGCACCCACACGGAACTCCTGGCGCCGGAGGGCCGGTACGCGGAGTCGTACCGCACGCAGTTCAGCACGGAGAGCGTCCTGCCGGGCACCCTCCTCTGACCTGGGCCGGAGAAATCCGCTTCGGGACGGACGGATTGGGCTACAGCGGTGCCCGCCGATCCGAACGTCATAAACCTGCGGCGGGCTGTCCCGACCGTCGTCGCCGCATTCCTGGCAGGACGCCGAAACGGGGTCAGACCGGGAGTGGGTACGGATCCTCACCTGGGCCGTGCCCACTGCGGGTGGTGTGGGCGGCCTTTCCTTCGCGGGCCTGTCCGATGGGGCCGAGCCGATCGACGTGACGCTCATCGCGGTCTTCGTGACGGCCGTGGTCTTCCGGCGCGACATCCGGCGCGTCTTCGGCCTCGCCGGCCTCGTCACGGGCGGGCCCTGACCACCGGGGCCCGGCGCACCGCGTGGCGCGCCAGGTCGGGGCAGTTCCGCATCACCCGGTCGGCTACTGAATGTGCACGTCACATTACGTAGGGCGATTCTTGCTGTGGGCTCGCCGCTGTCTTCGACATTCTTCTCTCCTGGTGAGCGGCGTCCGCCGCGCGTTGTGGGCCCCTTGCTGGAGGTGACGTGTTGTCCCGGATAGCCATACCTCGGGCGTGGTGGGCAGTGGCCGCGAGCGTGGCCCTGACGTCCAGTGCGTTCACTGGTGCCGCGTATGCCGAGGGCGCCGGCGGCGGTCAGGCTCGCGCTGCGAAGCCCGGCGCTGAGACCAGTCTCGCGGACCCGTGCTTGTTGTTCCCATACTTCCCCGGGTACTGCCCCAGCCGCCCCGGGCATCACGGGCACCCGGGGCGCCCCGGGATTCCCGGCCCGCCAGGACCTCCCGGGCCTGCTGGTCCCGCTGGTCCGGCCGGTCCCGCTGGTCCCGCTGGTCCCGCTGGTCCGGCCGGACCTCCGGGCGGGACCGGCCCGCAGGGGCCGCAGGGCGAGACCGGCCCGCAGGGCCCCCCTGGTGTCGCCCCGGCTCACGGCCTGATGGACTACGACGATCCCGGTACCTTCGAGTTCGTCCCGCCCGCGAATGTCACCACAGTCTTCGTCCAGGCGTGGGGCGGTGGCGGAGGTGGTGCGAGTGGTGCCGCCGCCCTCAGTGGATCCGGTGGTGGGGCCGGGGGCTTCGCCTGGTGCGTCCTGCCTGTCCAGCCCAGTACACCGGTCACGGTGTTCGTAGCCGCAGGAGGCGTGGGCCAGTCCGGACAATCGGACGGCCTTGTCGGCGGAAATAGCGGGGCGATCAACAGCCTCGGCAATTTCGTGGCCGGCCGCGGCGGCCTCGGTGGCAGGTTCCTGCCCCCAGTTGGTGGTGCGGGCGGCATGGGCGAGTGCAACGGCATCCAGGGCACGGTCCGTCAAGGCGCCACCGGCGGCACTGGATCGTTCTCGAATGCTGCGCCCGGCGGCCTGGGAGGCCGTCCGGCAGTGGACGGCATCATCCAGCCGGCGCCAGCAGGTGCCGGCACCGGCGGCACCGGCGGCACCGGCGGCGCCGACAACACCGGCGACAACGGCGGCTCCGGATACGTCGTCATCTGGTGGTAGACCGCGACCGGGCCCGGCACGCCGTCCGGGGCGCCTGGCCCGTCCGGTCAGGAGCCGCCGGCCTGGGCGGCAGTCTTGGCTCCGGCCGGCGCCTTCTTGCGGACCTCGCTGTCCGGGTAACGCGTGGCGACGGTCTCGGCCGTGGCCTTGTTGCCGGAGGTGAAGACGACCTTGCCGCTCGTAGCGACGACCTCGAACTGCTCTCGCTTGGACTGGCACGAGCACGGCATTACTGGGCTCCTTCGCTGGCAGTGGTGCGGGCGGGGCCGGCCACGAGGGAGGCCAGGGCGTCGACTTCGGCGCGGCGCCCCTCGTCGCGGCGCGCCATGGCGGCGGTGAGGGCGTCGACCAGGCCGCCGTCCGACGAGGGCGGCGGCCAGGGCGGCGATGTCGGTCACGGGTTGGTCGGTGGGCGCGGGTGCGGTGCCGGTGTCGTGTCCGGGCGCTACGTCCGGGTGCCCGGGCGCGGCCTCGGGCTGGGCGAGGGCGGCGGAGGCGGCGAGGGCGAGGTTCGCGCGCTCGGCGACCGCTGTAGCGACCAGCGGCGAGGAGTGCCCTGGGACGGGGACGGAAAGGACGGCGCGGAGCTGCCAACGCCCGTTGCCGCCCTTCTTCATGTGGTAGCTGGGCTGGCAGCCCTGGAACACGCGCCGGTCCCATTCCGACAGCCACGGCCCGGCGGCGCCGCAGAACCACATGCCGCGGGCGTTCATGCCGACAGTGACGATCCCGGCGACGGTGTGGGTGTCGTCGAACTGGCACGCGTCTGTCTCGCACGCAGTTCCGCGAGGAGGGCCTCCTGCCCGACACGGTGCGCTGACGTGTGGCGGACGAACCCGCTTCGACCTCGGCGAACCGGGACATCATCGAAGCCGCTGCTGTAGCCGATCTCTCCGCCTGGGTTCCACTTCGGGCGCGGCGCTACCGGGTCCGAGACACCTGGGATTCAAACAAACCGGACGTTGCTGCAAGGCCCCGGATGACGACGCAGGGCGTCAGATCGCCTGCGCTGCCAGCTTGTTGTCACACACCGGCGGGCTGTCCGGTCTCCGTAAGTGCAGGCTGTATGACAGTACGGTCTGCGCCGGCACGGGTTGATCACCCGTGCCGGCGGTGGCCATCGGCCCGGCGTGAAACGGGCCCGGCGCACCCGAAGCGCCCGTCCCAGCGGTGGAGGCGGGCGCTTTGCGCAGGTCCCGATGCCGCTCACTCACCCCCTCCTGCAGGCTCGCTGTCGCGGTCCGGGCACATCCGCCGCGGGCGCCGGTTGGTCAGGCGAGCCCGGCCGCGCCGCGACACCAGGCCGGGCGATCACCCGGTCGGCTACTTAATGTGCGCGACATGCTGCGCAGAGTGATTCTTTCTGTGGGCTCGCCGCTGTCTCCGACAGTTCCTCTCTCCTGGTGAGCGGCGTCAGCCGCGCCTTGCGGGCCCCCCTTGCCGGAGGTGACGTGTTGTCCCGAACAGCCCTGCTTCAGGCGCCCACACGGCGGCGCCCAGGTGGTCCGCGGTTGTGGACGTTGGCCGCGAGCGTGGCCTTGGCGTCCTGCGCTCTGACAGGTGCCGCATACGGGGGCAACGCCGACAGCAGCCGAGCTGACGCCGCAAAGCCTGGTGCCGAAACAGGCTTCGCCGACCCGTGCTTCCTCTTCCCCTACTTCCCCGGGTACTGCCCGAGCCGCCCCGGCCACCACGGCCACCCGGGCCGCCCCGGCATTCCCGGACCTCCCGGCCCGCCTGGACCTCCCGGCCCGCAGGGGCCTGCTGGACCTGCTGGACCCGCCGGGCCGCAGGGACTTCCGGGCGAGACCGGCCAGCAGGGACCTGCCGGACCCGCCGGACCCGCCGGACCCGCCGGACCTGCCGGACCCCAGGGCCTGCCCGGTGTCGCCCCCGCTCACGGCCTGATGGACTTCCAGAGCGACGGTCAATTCATGCCGCCCGCCGACGTCACCACGGTCTTCGTCCAGGCATGGGGCGCCGGCGGGGGCGGAGCCGTAGGCGGCGGCGCGATCACCGGCGCCGGAGGCGGCGCCGGCGGCTTCGCCTGGTGCGTCCTCACAGTCCAGCCGGGCACACCGGTCGCGGTGGACGTCGGCGCCGGCGGCGCCGGTGGCGCCGGCCCGGCCAACGGTTCTCCGGGCACGCCGACCGTTGTGGACAACAACCTGGGCGGCGTCGTGTCGGCCAGCGGCGGCGGGGGCGCGTCGCTGCTCATCGGGGGAAGCGGTGGCACGGGCGTCTGTCCCGGGCAGGGCACCGTCCGCACGGGCGCGGACGGCCAGGAGGGCAACCCGCTACCGGGCGCCCCGGGCCAGGGCGGTCGGCCCGCGGTGGACGGCGTGGTCCAGCCCGCTCCGCGCGGTGCGGGCGAGGGCGGCGACGGCGGCAGCGACACCGGCGCTCCGGGTTCGGTGGGCGGCGACGGATACGTCGTCATCTGGTGGTAGAGCGCAGGCGGCCCGGCGCACCACCTGGCGCGCCGGGCGCCGCGTCTTCAGGGGCTGTCCCGGGGGTCACTCGGTCGGCTACTGAAAGTGCACGTCGAATTATGCAGGGCAATTCTTGCGGGTGGCTCGCTGCCGTCAATGACAGATAGCGGCGGCTGCCGCCCGCTGCGGGGCCCTTCCTGGAGGTGACATGTTGTCTCGAATAGCCATACCTCGGGCGTGGTTGACGGCGGCCGTGAGCGTGGCCCTGGCGTCCAGTGCTCTGACGGGCGCCGCGTACGCCGATGGTGGCGAGGCTGCCGCCGTGAAGCTCAACGCTCAAGCCGGGCTCGCTGACCCGTGCTTCCTCTTCCCCTACTTCCCCGGTTACTGCCCCAGCCGCCCGGGCCATGGTCACCCGGGCCGCCCCGGCATTCCCGGACTTCCCGGCCCGCCTGGACCTCCCGGCCCGCAGGGGCCTGCCGGACCTGCTGGACCCGCCGGGCCGCAGGGACTTCCGGGCGAGACCGGCCAGCAGGGACCTGCCGGGCCCGCCGGACCCGCCGGACCTGCCGGACCTGCCGGACCCCAGGGCCTGCCCGGTGTCGCCCCGGCTCACGGCCTGATGGACTTCCAGAGCGACGGTCAA
>NZ_JARAVO010000198.1:0-18255 GCF_033792805.1 Streptomyces sp. PA03-1a | reverse complement strand
CCTCCCCCAGCACCCGGCAGGCGCCCGCCTCCGTCCCCGGCTGCCGCAACCTGACCGTCAGCGGTGAGGTCAAGGCCGCGGTGACGCGGGCGTACCAGCGCGGTTTCCCGCGCTTCGTGCACATCGAGCCGGAGCCGCAGCGGTTCTTCTTCGGCCAGTGCGGCACCGTCCGCTACGCCGCCACCCGGTTCCAGCCCACCCAGGGTGCGACCGAGGGCGAGCTGGTGAACCTGCAGGACGAGGGCAGCGCCATGAAGTACTTCCGCGCCACCTCGGGAACCAACTGGGCCTACGTCGCCACCGACGGCTTCCCCGCGAGCGAGAGCGGCTGCCGCGCGATCCCGCAGATCCCCCGGGCCCTGGCCACGGTCTGGCGGAACTGCGCCGTCGCGCGCTGACGCGTACCGCTGCGCGCGGCAACGGGTGCGTCACCGGGACGGCGCAGCGCGGCAGCGGCGTTCCTCACCTGGCGGAGCCCCCGGCGCGCAGGGGAATCGCAGGTCAAAGCCGTCGCATCCCGCCCCATGGACGGCGCTCCTTTCATCGCACCATATGTCCGAGTTCGGTAGATTCCCATGGAACCGCCCTGAGGTGAGGGACGACAGGACCTTCAGCCCGTGAAGGCCGCCGAGGAACGGGGAAACCGACGATGGCCACCGACTCACCCGTGCAACTCGGCATGATCGGCCTCGGACGCATGGGCGCCAATCTCGTGCGCCGGCTGATGCGCGACGGCCATCCATGCGTCGTCCACGACCTCAACCGCGACGCCATGCTGGAACTGGAGAAGGAGGGGGCGACGGCCGCCGCCTCGCTCCAGGAGTTCGTGGAGAAGCTCGCGCCGCCCCGCAACGTGTGGCTGATGCTCCCGGCGGGGGTCGTGCAGTCGACGCTCGACGAGCTCACCGCGCTGCTGGACCCCGACGACACCGTCATCGACGGCGGCAACTCGTACTACCGCGACGACATGGCCCGCGCCCGGCAGCTCGCCCCGCATCGGATCCACTACGTCGACTGCGGCACGTCCGGCGGCGTCTGGGGGCTCGAGCGCGGATACTGCCTGATGATCGGCGGTGAGGACGAGCCGGTCGCGCGGCTGGACCCGATCTTCCGCACCATCGCGCCCGGCCGCGGGAACGCCGAGCCCACGCCCGGCAGGACCAGGTCCGACGGGACCGCGCCGGAGGGCTACCTCCACTGCGGGCCGAGCGGGGCTGGCCACTTCGTGAAGATGGTCCACAACGGGGTGGAGTACGGGATGATGGCCGCCATCGCCGAGGGCCTCAGTATCATCCGGCACGCGGACGCGGGGCTCGGCCGCAGGGCCGTCGACGCCGAGACGGCGCCGCTGCGCGAGCCCGAGGCGTACCAGTACGAGATCGACGTGGCCGAGGTCGCCGAGGTGTGGCGGCGGGGCTCGGTGATCGGCTCCTGGCTGGTCGACCTCGTCGCCGACGCGCTGGCCCGCTCGCCGCAGCTGGACCAGTTCACCGGCCGGGTCTCGGACTCCGGAGAGGGCCGCTGGACGGTCCAGGCGGCGATCGACGAGAGCGTGCCCGCCCCCGTCATCAGCGCCTCGCTGGCCGAGCGGTACGCCTCGCGCGGGCTCGGCGAGTTCGGCGACAAGGTGCTGTCCGCGATGCGCGGCGAGTTCGGCGGCCACGCCGAGAAGAGCGGGTGAAGGCGCCGTGTCCCATCGTTCCCCCTCACCCGGTCACGGTCCGGTCCCCGAGGACCACGTGGTGGTGCTGTTCGGCGCGACCGGCGACCTCGCCCGCCGCAAGCTGCTGCCCGGTCTTTTCCACCTCGCCAAGGCGGGGCTGCTGCCGGCCCGCTACCGGATCGTCGGCTCGGCGCCCGCCAAGAGCACGCTGAGCGACGAGGACTTCCGCAAGCACGCCCGTGACGCGGTCGCCGAGTTCGGCCGCTCCAAGCCCCAGGGCCGCGCGTGGGAGGAGTTCGAGGCCGCCCTGTCGTTCGGTGCGTGCGATCCCGGCGCCGCCGGGCCGCTGCTCGCGGCCGTACGGGAGGCCGAGCGGGCGATCGGGGGCAGCCCGCGGCGGCTGTTCCACCTCGCGGTACCGCCGAGCGCCTTCACCTCCGTGATCGAGACGCTCGGGGCGAGCGGACTCTCCGACAACGCCCGGGTGATCGTGGAGAAGCCCTTCGGCACGGACCTCGCCTCGGCCCGCGCGCTCAACGCCTCGATCCACGCCGTCTTCGACGAGTCCCGGGTCTTCCGCATCGACCACTTCCTCGGCAAGGAGTCGGTCGACAACATCCTCGCCCTGCGCTTCGCCAACGGCCTCTTCGAGCCGATCTGGAACCGCGACCACATCAGCCATGTGCAGATCGACGTGCCGGAGAGCATCAGCATCGAGGGCCGCGCGCAGTTCTTCGAGGGCACCGGCACGTTCCGGGACATGATCGTCACCCACCTCTTCCAGCTCCTGGGATTCGTGGCCATGGAGCCGCCCACGGCACTCCAGGCACAGTCCCTGCGGGACGAGAAGGAGAAGGTCTTCGAGTCGCTGCAGCCCATCGACCCGGCCCATGTCGTGCGCGGACAGTACGAGGGGTACCGGGCCGAGCCGGGCGTGGATCCCGCCTCGGACACCGAGACCTTCGTCGCCCTGCGCGTCGGGATCGACAACTGGCGCTGGGCCGGGGTGCCCTTCTACCTGCGGTCGGGCAAGTCCCTCGGCGAGGCACGGCACGTCGTGACGCTCGGCTTCCGGGAACCGGCCCTGCGCATGTTCCCGCTGGCCGCGCGGGGCGGCTCCGAGACCCGGAGCAACGCGCTGGTGATCGACTTCGACGACCCGGGCCGCATCACCACCTCCTTCCTGGTGAAGGAACCCGGCCCCGCCATGCGCCTGAGCACCGCGGAGATGGTCTTCGGCTACGCCGACTCCTTCAACACCATGCACGCGCTCGAGGGCTACGAACGCCTCCTCCTGGACGCGATGCTGGGCGACCAGTCCCTGTTCACCCGCTCCGACGGCATCGAGCGCCTGTGGGAGGCGTCCACCCCGCTGCTGGAGAACCCGCCCCCGGTCGAGCTCTACGCCCCGGGCTCCTGGGGCCCGGACAGCGTCCGGCGGCTCATCGCACCGCACCACTGGAGCCTTCCCCACCGCAGGTGAGCGGCACGGCGTGCCGCCCCTGAGGCGCATCCACGCTCACCTTGCCGACGCGAGGCCGTCCAGCAGGACGTCCAGCACCGCCTCCTCCTCGACGGGGCTGTCCTGTCTCAGCGAAGATGCACCGGTCTCACCGAAGATTGACGACTGAGCTGTTCGTCTCATCGAAGTTTCACCTGACACAGCTGCTGGCTGCGGCTTCCAGGAGCGTGGGTGGCAGGTCTTGTCCGTGTCCGAAGCGGTAGTTGCGACGACGGGGCGCGGCCCCGCGAGTGCGGACCCGGGTACGGCATAAGCTCGGCAGATGGCGAAGTACTTCGACGTGCACCCCGAGACCCCCCAGCCGCGCAGCATCGCCCAGGTCGCCGACGCGGTGCGGTCGGGAGCACTCATCGCATACCCCACCGACTCCTGTTACGCGCTGGGCTGCCGGCTGGGCAGCAGGGACGGCATGGACCGGATCCGTTCGATCCGCCACCTCGACGACCGGCACCACTTCACGCTGATGTGCCGGGACTTCGCGCAGCTGGGCCAGTTCGTGCAGGTGGACAACGACGTGTTCCGGGCCGTGAAGGCGTCCACGCCCGGCAGCTACACCTTCATCCTCCCGGCCACCCGTGAGGTGCCGCGCAAGCTGCTGCACCCGAAGAAGAAGACCGTGGGTGTGCGCATCCCGGACCATGTGGTCACCCAGGCGCTGCTGGCCGAAATGGGCGAGCCGCTGCTGTCCAGCACACTGCTGCTGCCGGACGAGGAGGAGCCGATGACCCAGGGCTGGGAGATCAAGGACCGGCTCGATCACGTGGTGGACGCCGTGGTCGACTCCGGGGACTGCGGCACCGAGCCGACGACGGTAGTCGACTTCTCCGGCGGCGCGGCAGAGATCGTACGGCGGGGCGCGGGAGACACCTCGCGGTTCGAGTGAGGCCACGAGGCCGGTCACGAAGGTATGGATCTTGCCTGCAGCATGAGACATGCATGCCGCGCCGATGGCACCAGCCTCCCGCCGCTGATTCCTTAAGAGGCTTCTCAGCATGACCGCCGTACAGGGAACAGCCGTCGCCATCACGACCGAGGACGGCACCCCCGACGCGTAGCAGTCACTGCAGGTCAGGGCCCAGCTAGGGTACGCGGGGCCTCATCACCGATTGCCCGCGCAGGTGTAGCCACCGTCGCCCCGCCCCTCGCGGCCTCAACAGCCGCGAACGCAGGGCACCGGTCAAACTTCAGTGAGAACGGTCAAACTTCACTGAGACGGGACAGTGGACCCGGAGTTGGGCCATGGCCGCGGCGAGCGGCGGATCCCAGGGGGACGAGGCGGCGGGCCCCACGTCGAGCGGCAGCGCCGCGTGCACGTCCTCGGGGCGCAAGTGCACGGCGTACCGTTGCGGAGAGTCGAGGACATCGGGAGCGCTTCTTTCTCGCCCACCGGTCCGGAGCAGTGGCGACGGACCACGGGGCGGGCGGACCCGAGGGGGCCGGCGGGCACGTGACACACCGCTGAACAAGCGCTTAGATAGTGCGTCCGAACGTGTGCTCACCGAGCTGGAGACCCCGATGCTGTTCACATCCGTCGACGACGTCTCCGCACGCCTCGCCGAGACCGGATACCTGGCGTCGCCCGCGGTCGCCACGACCGTCTTCCTCGCGGACCGCCTCGGCAAGCCGCTCCTCGTGGAGGGCCCCGCCGGGGTCGGCAAGACGGAACTCGCGAAGGCCGTCGCCCAGGTCGCCGGAGCACGGCTCGTCCGGATGCAGTGCTACGAAGGCGTCGACGAGGCACGGGCCCTGTACGAGTGGAACCACGCCAAGCAGCTCCTGCGCATCAGTGCGGGCCGCGACGAAACCTGGGACGAGACGCGCACGGACATCTTCAGCGAGGAGTTCCTGCTGGCCCGTCCGTTGCTGACCGCCATCCGCGGCAACGACCCGAAGGTGCTCCTCATCGACGAGACCGACAAGGCCGACGTCGAAGTGGAGGGACTGCTGCTGGAAGTGCTCAGCGACTTCCAGATCACCATCCCGGAACTGGGCACGATCAGCGCCGAACGCCGCCCGTTCGTCGTCCTCACCTCGAACGCCAGCCGCGAGCTGTCCGAGGCGCTGCGCCGCCGTTGCCTCTTCCTGCACATCGGCTTTCCGGACCAGGAGCTGGAGCGGCGCATCGTACGGCTGAAGGTTCCGGGGCTGGGGCAGTCGCTGACGGAATCCGTGGTGCGGGTGGTCGGTGCCCTTCGCGCGATGGACCTGCGGAAGGTGCCGTCGGTCGCCGAGACCATCGACTGGGCGCGCACGCTCCTCGCGCTCGGTGCGGACACACTCGACGAGACCGTCGTGCGCGACAGTCTCGGCGTGATCCTCAAGCATCAGGAGGACATCGCGAAGGCGGCCGCCAAGCTCGACCTGGACACTCTGTGAGTGCGCCGACGGGTGTCGAGGGGCGCTTGACGGGGCTTGTCGCGGCACTGCGCGCGCACGGCATCCGCGTCGGCACCGGGGAGACCGTGGACGCGGCACAGGCGGTGGCGGCGCTCGGCCTGGCCGATCGCGAGCGGCTGCGTGAGGGGCTGGCCGCGACGCTGCTGCACGGCACGGGGCAGCGGGCGGTGTTCGACGGGGTCTTCGACCTGTACTTTCCTCACGGCGTCGGGGCGCCGAGTACGGACACGCCCGCGGACCTGGGTGATCTGCGCGACCGTATCGCGGCCGCCCTCGCCGCGGGCGACGAGGCGATGCTCGGCCGATTGGCCGCCGAGGCGGTCGACGGATTCGGCGGGTACGGCTCCTCCCCTGCGTCGGGGGGATGGTCGTCGTATCAGACGCTCGAGCGGGTCCGGCCCCAGACACTCCTGGCCCGCGCGCGCGACAGCATCCGGGCACGGACCGGCCCGGCGGGGTTCGCCGACCGGTTGCTGGAGGACGAGATCCGCCGGCGCATCGAGGCGTTCCGCGGACAGGTCGCCACGGAGGCACGGCGCCGGGTCGCCGAGCGGCGGGCCGTCGACGAGATCGCCCGGCGGGCGCTGGCGCCGACCGCGGACCAGGTCGACTTCCTCGTCGCCGGGCAGGCCCAGCTGGCGGAGCTCCGCAGGGCGGTTCAGCCGCTCGCCCGCAAACTGGCCACCCGGCTTGCCTCCCGCCGCCGCAGCGCCGCGCGCGGGTCCGTCGACCTGCGGCGGACCTCGCGGGCTTCACTGTCGACGGGCGGCGTGCCGATGCGGCTCGTGCTGCGCAAGCGGCGTCCCGTTCGCCCCGAACTGGTGCTGCTGTGCGATGTGTCGGGCTCGGTGTCGGGCTTCTCGAACTTCACGCTGCTGCTGGTGCAGGCGCTGCACGAGCAGTTCAGCAAGGTAAGGGCATTCGCCTTCGTCAACCGGATCGACGAGGTGACCCGCCTGCTGGAGTACGGCGCGGCCGCCCCCGAGGCCCTGAGCGCGCGCATCAGGTCCGAGGCGGCACTCACAGGCTGGCACGGGAGCAGTGACTACGGCACGGCGCTGGGCGAGTTCGACGAGCGGTACGGCGAGGCGGTCGGCCCGCGCACCACGGTCTTCGTCCTCGGTGACGCCAGGACGAACATGAGCGACCCGAACCTTCCAGCCGTGCGGGACATCGTCAGGCGGGCCCGCCGTGTCCACTGGCTGAACCCCGAGCACCGCGCCCAGTGGGGCACGGGCGATTCGGCCGCACTCGCCTACTCCGAGCTGGTCGAGATGCACGAGTGCCGCAACGCCCACCAGCTCAGCACCCTGATCGCCCGCCTGCTGCCGGTCTGATCAAGCCGCCGCTCCACTGAGGGCATCCGCACGGCGGTGCTGCACGGGACCTTCGACGGTGTACGCGGTGGCCTGGACCTGCTGCCCGCCGGGCGCCGGGAAACCACCTGACGTGAGGGGTGCGGGCGGCGCAGGCCGCCCGCACCCCTGTCAGTCCGCCAAGGGAGCCGTCAGGTTCCCGATCCGCGTGACCGCCCAGCGCACCATGATCACCGTCGCCAGGCCGCCTGCCACGACAGCGGTGACGATCGAGGCGCCCGAGCCGGAATGCAGCGCGGTCAGGAACGGGACGACCAGCATGACCACCGCCGCCAGCGCCCCGGCGCCGTACCAGCCCAGGAACAGCACCGGGCCCATGCTGCCCGTGGGGGACTGGGCCGACGACATCAGCAGATGGTGCTTGGTCGCCCCCCGGCAGGCGTTCACCAGCGAAGCGCCCACCAGCGGCGGCACCAGGGCCGGTGCCAGCAACGCGCGGGCCCCCGCACCCTCCGCAGCCAGCACCCCCGCCGCCACCAGCGCGCCCACCAGCCCCAGCACGACGGGAAGCGCCGTGTGCCGCAGCATCAGGCCCCGGTAGGGATAGGGCGCCCACGACCCGCGCCGCGTGTCGTCGGTCTCCACCCGGGCCGGCTCCATCAGCTGGGTCAGCGACCAGTAGCCGAAGGCCAGTGAGGCCAGCGCCGCCGTCACGCCCGACCCGCCGTGCGCCGAGGCCGCCAGCACCGCACCCAGCACGGCAACCACTCCCAGCACCACGGCCCGGCCCAGACGGCCCGGAGTCCGCAGCAACGCGAGTGTGTCCCGCCACGGCACGGCCAGTTCCGCCCGACGGGGCGCCGGCAACCGCCATCGCGTCGACCGGCCCCCGCCGGTGACCCCGGCCACCGCCTGCCGCGCGGTACGGAACTCCACCGTGCGCAGCGCGGCCATCACCCCGGTCGCGGTCCGCGAACGCCGCCGTACCGCGGACAGCGCCAGCGACCCGGTGAAGCGGTGTGCCGCAGCCAACGCGCCGGCCACCACCACCGCCAGCAGGACGCCCGCGGCCCAGCCGCCCGGCAGCGCGGCCGGCGTGGGGGCCAGCGCGGCCAGCCCGGCCCAGCCCCAGGGCCCGGACCACAGCTCCACCCGTTCCAGTCCCGGCAGCCGGTCGCCGCTGACCGCCAGCACGGTCTGCGCCACCAGCGCCAGCACCGCCATACCGACGTACGGAGTGGCCAGCCGGGCCCAGCGGGCCACCCGCTCGCTGCCTTCCACCGCGGTGGCCAGCGCGGTCGCCAGCAGCGGCAGACCGCAGCCGCCCAGCAGGCACCAGCCGAACGCGGCCGGCAGCCCCACACCGACCGTCAGGCCCAGCGCGACCATGCCGATCGCCGAGACCAGCAGCCCGGCTCCGCCGGAGATCGCGGCCGACCCCCAGGACCACGGCCGCAGCACCCGGGCGACGTCCACCGGCTGGGCCAGCAGCCAGTCCACGGTCTCCCGCGGCGGCACCACCGGCCCGCGCCACTGGGCGTCCCAGGCCGCGACCAGCAGCCATCCCAGCCCCAGCGCGCAGGACCCGGCCGGCAGCGCGGCCAGGATCGCCGGTCCGTGACCGGAGTAGTCGGCGCCCATCGACTTCTCGAGGAACAGCCCCATGCTCGGCAGCGCTCCCCACACCACGAGGAGCAGCGCCACGCAGTACAGGGTGTAGGCGATCTGGCCGGTCTTCTTGCGGCGGTGCGGGGTGCGCAGGTCACGGACGAGCCGCAGCGTCTCCCGCGTCCAGTCGTCCTCGTCGGACCAGGCCGCGGAGTGCTCGCCGGTCCCCTCGGTCTCCTCGGCGAGGGTGGTCACCGGGCACCGTCCGGGTTCTCGGCCAGCCAGGTCAGTCCGTCGGTGCCGGTGGCGAGCACCTTGTCCGGGTGGCCGTCGGCCACCACCTTGCCGTCGCTGAGGACCAGCACCCGGTCGGCGACCGCCCGGGCCAGTTCTCCGTGGTGTGTGACCAGCAGCACGGCGACGCCTTCCGCGGTCTCCTTCTTGATCAGGTCCGCGAGCTGCCGCCGCGCGCCCGGGTCCAGTCGCTGTTCCGGCTCGTCCAGCAGCAGCAGGTCACGCGGCCGGACCATCGCGGAGGCCAGCAGCAGGGACTGAAGCTGCCCGGAGGACAGTGCCCCGGGCAGCGCGTCGGCGTGGTCGGTCAGCTTCCGCTCGGCCAGCACGTGGCCGATCCAGTCGCCGGCGTCCTCCACCCCGTGGGCCACCGCCACCAGCTGCAGATGCTCGCGCACGGTCAGGTCGGGGTAACAGGCCGCGGTGTCGCCGACCACCGCCACCCGGGCCCGGACCGCCGGGTCGTTCTCGTTCATCGGCTTGCCGTCGAACGTCACCGTGCCGGTGCTCGGCCTGTCCCGACCGGCCGCTATGCGCAGCAGTGTCGATTTGCCCGAGCCGTTGTGGCCGAGCAGCGCCACGCACTTCCCGGACCGCAGTCGCAGGTTCATCGTGGCCAGCGCCGTGCGCTTGCCGTAGACCCGGCTGACGCCGCTGAGCTCTAGCAATGGTGGTGCACCCATGTCGCCGGGCCTCTCGTCAACCACGAACGCTGTCCCCGCTTCGACCTCGGGACGACGGCCCGGAGCGGCCCGGCCATTGTCCATGCTCCGGCCGGCCGGCGGACCGCTGGGTGTCTTTGGTCACTCCGCGTTCAGGGCGCCGCCGAGTCCGTCTGTGAGAGGTCCCGGTCCCTGAGGACCTGGTGGTCGGCTTGCCACTGCGCTCAGCCGGTCGACGGTGGCCGACGACGGTCCGGCGGCGGAGCTGAGGACCTCTCCGGCGCGGGCACGAAATTCCGGGTGGGCAGTCCGTGCGGGTAGAGCAGCGGCAGGACCTCAGCGGCCTTCGGAGACTTGCGGCACCACGGCGGCAGGATCGCCGAGGAGATCCGCCCGCGCTCGCCCGGGGGCCCTTCTCCCTGCGGTCGGGCAAGTCCCTCGGCGAGGCACCTACGGCATCGAGCGCCTGTGGGAGGCGTCCACCCCGCTGCTGGAGAACCCGCCCCCGGTACGAGCTCTACGCCCCGGGTTCATGGGGCCCGGACAGCGTCCGCCGGCTCATCGCACCGCACCACTGGAGCCCTCCCCACCGCAGGTGCGCCGCGGGGCTTGCGTGCGGTCCCGGATGATGATCTTGCCGGTGTTCTCGCCGCGCAGCATTCCCAGGAACGCGTCCACGATGTGCTCGAAACCGTCGACGACCGTCTCGTCCAGGGCGAGTCGGCCGCTTTGCAGATGCGGCACCGCGAACTCGTACAACTCGTCCTGCAGATCGCGGTAGTTGCGGACCAGGAAGCCTTCCATGCGGATGCTCTTCTCCACGATGTCCGCGTGGTTGAAGCGCGGCGGCGGCGCGTCGGGGGTGTTGTACTGGCTGATCGTGCCGATGCGGACGATGCGCCCGAACTCGCGCAGCGCTCCCACCGCCGCGGCCAGCTGCTCGCCGCCGACGTTGTCGACGAACACGTCGATGCCGTCAGGCGCGGCCTTGCCGAGGAGGTCGGCGGCGGGCCCGTCGTGGTAGTCGAAGACGGCGTCGTAGCCCACCTCCCCCATGAGGTGTCCGGCCTTCGCCGACGAGCCCGCGCTGCCCACGAGCCGTCCGGCGCCGAGCAGTCTGGCGAACCGCCCGGTCGCCGTGCCGACGCCGCCCGCGGCGGCCGACACGAACAGGTCCTCGTCCTCCTGGAGCCGGGCGATCCGGGTCAGGCCCACGTAGGCGGTCAGGCCGGTGCCGCCGAGGGTGCTCAAGTACGCGGTCAGGGGCACTCCGTCGAAGCGCGGCAGCCGCCGGATCTCCTCGGGCGTGACCACCGCGTGCGTGCGCCAGCCCTGCCGGTGGAACACGATCTCGCCCTCGGCCAGCGCAGGCGTGCGCGAGGCGGTCACCCGCCCGATGGTGCGGCCCTCCAGGGGTGCGTGGAGCGCGAAGCCGCCGGGCACGTCGTCCATCATCTCGCGGTGGTAGGGGTCGACGGACCAGTAGAGGTTCTCCACGAGCGCGCTGCCGGCCGCGGGCTCGGGAAGCGTGGACTCGACGACGGCGAAGTGCCCGGCGGTGGGGAAGCCGTGCGGGCGGGCGGTCTGGTGCACGGTGAGCGCGGTCTCGTTCATGACCGGACGGTAGGACGGGAATGCGCCGCCTGGGCAGCCGGTTGGGCTCATGCGACGCACCGTTCCATGACCAGCTCTCATACGCTGAGGTGAACGCCCCGTGGCCCGTACAACCGACTCCGATCTCGCCCCGCACGAACTGCGCGTCCTGGTGGCGGTCGCGGACACCGGCGGCTTCTCGGCCGCGGCCGGCACCCTCGGGCTGACCCAGTCCGCGGTCTCCCACTCGGTGCGCGGCAGCGAGCGCAAGATCGGGGCCGTCCTCTTCGAGCGCGGCCGCACCGGCGCCCGCCCCACTCCTGCCGGGGAGAAGGCCGTCGCGCACGCCCGCCGCGTCCTCCGCCTGCTGGACGTCCTGACCACCGAGGCGCGCGGCGCGGGCCGGCCCGACGCCGCGGCGGGCCCGCTGCGGATCGCGGCCTTCCGCAGCGCGGCTCTCCACCTGCTGCCGCCCGTGCTGCGGCGGCTGCGCGCCCGGCACCCCGGGATCGAGCCGCAGGTGCGGATCGTACGCGAGGTGGGGCGTGGCACCGCGGGCGAAGTGGCCGACGGGAAGGCCGACATAGCCCTTGCCACCCTGGGCGGCTCCGTACCGCTTCCACCGGGTCTGGTCGCGGGCGGACTCCTGGAGGAGCCGTACGCCCTGGTGCACGCGAGGGGTCACGCCGCCCCGCGTTCGCTTCCGCTGGTCGACTGGGCCGAGAACTGCGGCTCGTACACCCGCGCGTGGTGGTCCGCGCAAGACTGGATCCCGCAGGCGACCGTCGAGGCCGAGGACGACGGCGCGGTGCTGTCCTTGGTGAGCGGAGGCCACGGGATGGCGATCATGCCGGCGCTCTCCCTGGTCGGAGCACCGGACTCCGTCGAGATCTCCGACCTCGGCCCCGCCCGCCCGACCCGCCGGGTCGGCTACGTCACCACGTCCGAACTGGCCGGATCCGCCGTCGTGCGCGCCTTGGTGAGGGAGCTGCGGGCGGCGACCCCGAGTGGAACCGGCGGTAAGCGCTGACGTAACGGGGACACGGGCGCTCCCGCCACCGGGCGCATGGGAGCGGTCCGGGGGCGGGAGCGTCCGGCGGGGAGCCCGAGGGGCGATCAGGTGGTCCAGATCTGGAACTCCGAGATCTGTCCGGCCGGCCAGCCGGTGTTGGCGCCGATGTTCAGGCGGAAGTAGCGCTGGGTGGTGGCGGGGAAGGTGATCGTGACGGTGTTGTGGGTCACCGGGTCGAAGGTGTAGGCCGCCGAGGCCTTGACGGTGGTGAGGTTGGTGCCGTCGGTGCCGCCCAGCACGGACAGGGTCTGGGTCCGTGCGCCCCAGCCCGCGGGCAGTTGCAGCACGATCCTGGACGCGCTGCGCGCCGACCCGAGGTCGACCTGGACCCACTGCGGAAGCGCGTTGTTGACGCTCTCCCAGTAGGTGGACTGGGAGCCGTCGGTCACGTTCGACGAGGGGTAGACATCGGTGTGGCTCGACTCGGTCGTCGGCCGCCCCGCGGCCAGGTTGACGGCCTCGCCGCCGGTTCCGGTGCCCGACAGCGCGATGGTGGTGGGGCTGTTGGCCGCGTTGCCGGTGACGGTGACCGTACCCGTGCGGGTGCCGGAGGCCGTCGGGGTGAAGGTGACGCTGATCGCGCAGGAGGCTCCGGCGGCGATGGACGAGCCGCAGGTGTTGGTCTGTGCGAAGTCACCGCCCGCCGTGATCGAGGAGATCGAAGCGGTGACGGCGCCGGAGTTGGTGACGGTGACGGACTGCGCGGCGCTGGTGGTGTTCAACGCCTGCCCGCCGAAGGTGAGCGAGGCGGGGGACGCCGAGAGACTGGCCGGCGGCGGGCTGCCCCCGGCCGTGAAGGTGAGGTGGTTGGCGTTCCAGCCGCCGTTGTCCTGGTGGAGGGTGAGGATCTGGCGGCCCGCGGGCAGGGTGACCCGCGCGGTGACGGTGGCCCAGGTCTGCCAGCCGCCGGTGGCGGGTATGTCGACGGCGCCGGTGAGGTTGGCGCCGGAGGCGCTGGACAGGTGCAGCGCGCCGGTCACCGCTGCGGGGGCCGCCAGACGCAGTCCCACCGTGTACGTTCCAGCCGTGGCGGCGTCGACGGTGTAGCGGAACCACTGCCCGCCGCTGGTCCAGCCGAGGTTGTGGCCGCCGCCGGTGTCCGAGGTGGCCTCGAGGTCGACACCGTCGGCCCGATAGCCGTTGGCGTTGCCGTTGACGCTGGTGACGTTGTAGGCGACGCCCTGGCCGCCGGTGTCGTAGTTCTCGGCCTGGACGGTGCCGGGGATCGCGGCGGGGGTGCCGCCGTAGGGGCCTTCGGGCGCCGGGGGCTCCCAGGTGTTGCCGCTCAGTGTGGCGGTGAAGCCGCTGGAGTTGTTGACGAAGGCCGTGGCTCCGGAGCGCAGGCCGGTGACGGTGTTTCCGGTGATGGCGGCGGAGCCGGTCGGCGCGGGGTAGAAGGGCGGCGAGATCGCGATGCCGTTGCGGCCGGGGGTGGTGACGGTGTTGTTCTGCAGCAGGGTGTCGGTCGAGGTGGAGAAGCCGATCCCGTCGTAGAGCGAGTCCACGACGGTGTTACTGGTGGCGGTGACGTTGTCGACGATGCCGGTGTTCTGTCCGTCGCCGCCGTTGCCGATGTGGAGGGCGGGCTGACCTTGGCTGTAGGCGTTGCCGCCGGAGCGGACGACGGTGTTGTCGGAGACCGTCGCGGACAGCAGGTCGCTGCCGTTGACACCGAACCGGCCGGCGCCCAGGCCGATGTAGCGGGCGGTGTCGCTGATGTAGTTGCCGCTCACGTGGTGGCCGCTGCCGCCGTAGATCCCGATGCCCTTGCCGCCCCACGGTGCGATCGAGGTGTTGCCGCTCACGGTGACGTTCGTCATCGGTTGGTAGAACGTCTGGGAGCCGTCGCCATTGGTGTTGTAGTGGACGGAGTTGATGGCGATGGCGTCGTCGCCGGTGCCGCGGACGAAGTTGTTCGTGACGGTGAGGTCGTTGCCGGTGTCGGCGCTGAGTGACACGTTGTTGACGTTGATGCCGTCCGCCCAGATCGCCGTCAGTCGGCTGTCGCGGACGGTGCCGCCGGTGCCCGAGGCCCAGAAGCCGGACATGGTGTGCTGGGTCCAGATGCCGTCGGCGACCCAGTTGGTGCCGGTGGTGTCCATCGCGCCGCCGTCGCCACCGATGGTGCTGCGGCTGACGGCGTTGGCGTCGACGTGGAAGTTCTCCACCGTGCAGGAGGTCAGGTTGAACAGCGCCGCGAGCGGTGTGCTGTTGGGGACCGGCACGTCGCGGTAGACCGTGCTGTACCACAGGCCGGCGCCCGCGATGCGGATCCCCTGTGCGGTCAGGCCGGTGGTGCCCTTCACGTAGAAGGTGCCCTGCGGGATCCAGAGGGTCTTGCCCTGCGACTGGGCCTGGTTGATGCAGCTTTGGATCGCGGCCCTGCTGTCGACGGACTGGGGGGCGGCCGCGCCGTTGGTCGGGGTGTCGTCCGGGACGGCGCCGCAGCTGGTGATCGAGATCGAGTTCGCCGGCTGGGCGAGCGGCGCCGGGGGGTTCTCCACGTCGACGGAGTCCACGTCGTAGAAGGCCGCGCTGTTGGCGGCGTCCTTCTTGAGTGAGAACGTGGCGCCTGCCGGTATCGGTGCGCCGGTGACGAAGGCGTGCGACTCGTCCCAGAAGACCCTCGGATTGCCGTCGGCCGGGTTCTGGTTGTCACTGGTGTTGTAGTTGTTGTTGCCCTCGTAGACCCAGGTCTGCTGGGAGTTGAGGTTGAGCGCCTGCCGGAAGACCCCGTTGACGTACAGGTTCAGCGTCGCGGTCGTGCCGCCACCGGAGGCTGAGTCGGGGATGCTGGCCCGGACGTTGAGGAAGCTGATGGGCGCCCCGGTGGTGTTCGTCCACTGGACGGAGTGCCCGGTACCGCTCAGGTGCACGTAGGAGTGGCCGGACGCTTCGAGGGCGGCGCTGGAGTATTGCGTCGCGGGCGGCCCTGTCAGGGACACGGTGGTGGCGCCCCCGCCCGTCGTGCCGGCCTCGGCCTCGTAGATCCGGAACGGCGTCGTCGCGCCGGCCGCGGCAACGTCTGAGGCCTCGGCCGCCGGGGCGCGGTGGGGCGCGGCGCCGGCTGGCACGGCCGGCACGCATAAGGTGCCGACCGCTGCGAGCGCGATCGTCACTAACCTGCGCCCGGCGTGGCGGCTGCCACGGGAAGGTCTGGGGATCGCCCGCATCTGAGGCTCCTTCAGGAACGTGGAGAACCGGCGCCCCGAACGTACAGACCGGCACCAGGCCCCGCAAGGTTCTGAACACGCCAAGCAAATTCTCGGCACAGCCATGCAAGATTGACACGGCGACAGACATACGGGCAGCTCGCGCGCCTTGCGGATCTCATCGAGGAGGCGCGGAGGCACTTTCTTCACGCCTTTTTTCACGCCTTGACAGAACACCGACAGGCTGTTTCGATCTGCTCGCGCATCCGGAGCGAACCCCTGTCAGCAGCCGGGCCGCGCGGGATCGGGACCCCGCACGACCCGGTACCCCCTCAGGAAGGAAGGCACCGTGAGACGTTCCCTCTTCGGGACAGCCGCGGCTCTCACCTTGGTCGTTCTCGCCGGCACCGAGTCAGCGGCCCCGGCCGCCGTACCGCACCACGGCTCCGACTCCGTAACGGGCACCTACTCCACAGGGGCCGCCCACGCGTGGCAGTCCTTACCGAGCGCGGACACCAGCGGCACGAGCACCCCCACGGACGCGACCGTCGTCGTCGATCCCAGCAGCGCCCGCCAGAAGTACTCGGGCATCGGGTTCTCCCTCGACGAGACCAGCGTCTCCAACCTGTGGAAGCTCACCCCCGCCAAGCGCGAGGAAGCCGTCCGGCTGCTCGTCGACCCGAAGACCGGGGCGGGCCTGAACCGGTTCCGCCTCACGATCGGCAGCCCCGACCTCATCGAGCACCTGCCCTTCTGGTCGGAGGACGATCTCCCCGCAGGCGTCACCGACGACTTCCAGCTGAAGCACTTCTCCATCCAGCGCGACATCGACCTGCACATCGTCGACACCATCAAGCTGATCCAGCGCTACAACCCGAAGGCCACGTTCTTCGCGTCCGCGTGGAGCGCCCCGGCGTGGATGAAGACCAACAACCGGTTCACGGGCGAGGTCGCGTTCAAGCCCGGAAGCACCACGGACTACTACCAGGTCGGCAAGCTCCGGGACGACTGCATCGACGTCTTCGCCCGCTACTACGTCAAGTTCGTCCAGGCGTACGCCCGGCACGGCATCCGCGTCGACGCGCTGACCCTGCTGAACGAGCCCGGCATGGACGTGGTCTACCCGGCCATGGACATCAGCGTCGCCCAGCAGCAGAAGCTCGCCCTCGCGATCAAGAAGGCCCTCCGCAAGGCCGACCTGAACACGGGCCTGTACGTCCACGACTTCAACTTCTGGGACTGGCGCGACCCGAACAGCACCGCGACCAAGAACTACTACCGCATCTTCAACGACGCCCCGGACGGCTCCGTGACCGGCCGTCAGATCCTGAACGCCACCGACGCCATCGCCTTCCACCCCTACTGGGGCGACCCGAAGGTCATGCGCGACGCGTTCGAGCAGACCGGCAAGCCCGTCCACATGACCGAGACCAGCGACCTGTCCGCCGCCACCATCCTGAACTACTTCCGCCTCGACGCGAGCTCGTACATCCTGTGGGCGCAGGCCACCGACCAGGACGGCGGCACGCTCCACTGGACGCCCGCACGCGACAACAACGTCGACTGGGACGAGGTCGCCGCGACCACCAAGTGGCCCGACCGCCTGGTCAAGGTGAACACCACGACCAAGGACTTCACCGTCCGCGACGAGCTCTACGCCATGGGCCAGTTCGCCAAGTACCTCACGCCCGGTGACGTACGCCTGGAGTCGAGCACCACGGCGAGCGCCGTGAGCAACGTCGTCTACCGCCACGGCACCGACAGGTTCATCGCGGTCCTCGGCAACGCCAACAGCACCGACACCACGGTGCGGGTCGTCCTCGCCGACAAGTCCTTCGTGGTGAAGGTCCCGGCCAACTCCTACGCCACCTACCGCTGGCAGCAGCGCATCCCCCGGCCCCCGCACAACCGGGCACCCGTACTGGCCCCGGTCCCCGACGTGGTGGCCGACCAGTACAGCACGGTGCAGGTGCCCCTCAAGGCGACCGACCGCGACGACGACCGCCTCGCCTTCTACGCGACCGACCTCCCGGACGGCGTCACCGTCAACCCCACCACGGGAACGGTGACCCTCAAGCCGACCGTGGCCGGCGAGAACGATGTGACAGTGGTCGCCACCGACGGCACGGCGCACACCCAGGTCACCCTGCACGTCACGGTGCGCCCGCACAGCGCACCGGTCGGAGTGCGGATCGAAGCGGAGTCGTACGCGGCCCAGCACGGCTGGACGGCCGGCGGCGCCAACTTCATCGAGTCCAACCCCGCCGCCAGCGGCGGCGCGAACGTCGGCTGGACCGCCCCCGGCAACTGGCTCGACTACGCCGTCGACGTCCCGACCGCCGGCACCTACGACCTGGAGCTGCGCGTCGCCACCGGCACCGGTGCGCCCGTCCCGGGCGCACTGTCATTCCGTGACAGCAGGGGCGCGACGCTGGCCACGGTGTCGGTGCCGGACACGGGCGGCTGGGGCTCGTACCAGTCCGTGCACGTGCCGGTCAGTCTCGTGGCGGGAGACCAGACGGTCAGGCTCTTCTGCGGGACCGGCGGATTCAACATCGACTACTTCCGGCTGTCGTAAACGCTCCCTGCGGCCTGCCGTCACTCCCCGGCGACCGGCGGGGAGTGACGGCAGGCCGCTGCCGGACCACGCAGCGCCCTTGGGGGCGTGGCTACTCCTGACAGTTGAGGAAAGGCCCAGGTCGGGGGATGGATTCCCGACCTGGGTCTTGTGCCGTCCAGATCAGTCCAGCCGTCCGTATCCGTCCGCCAGCGAATCCTGGCCATGACCTGCGCGATCTGACACAACCGCACTATCGGCGCACCCATCACCAGGTCGCTGATCGCCTACGACCACTGAGCCACATCGGAACTACTCGTCTAGTGTCCTGAGTCGTTGATTCGGTTCAGATATCCGGCGAGGCGTTCGAAGATTTCGTCTGCGGTTTTCGTCCAGACGAAGGGCTTGGGGTCGTCGTT
>NZ_JARAVO010000197.1:0-18375 GCF_033792805.1 Streptomyces sp. PA03-1a | reverse complement strand
GCCCCCCCCAGGGCCACCGCCAGGCCCACCGAGCCGCCCCGGAAACCCTCACCGAGCAGCAGGACGCCGACGCACCCCGCGACCAGGGGGTTCGCCATTGCGACCGCAGCCAGCGCGACGCCCAGCCCACCCCGGTACGCCTCCTGCGACCACAGCATCCCCGCGATCGCCAGGACACCGGTGCAGCCGGCCGCCACCAGGAGCATCGGGTCGGCGAAGGCAGCTCCGAGCCCGCTCGCGGCCAGGTGCACCGCCAAACCCTGGGTCAGGCACGAGGCGATTCCGAACGCCGCGCCCGCCGCCGTCGCGAAGCGCAGCGCGCGCACCACGGAACGGTCGGCCCCCCACGGCACCCGGGTCAGGGCCAGAGACGCCGCCGCCGTGATCGCGGCCAGCAGGACCAACTCGGCACCACCCAGTACCCGTTCCGTACCGGGCGGCGCCGTGGACAGCACAAGGGCCACCAGCCCCAGGACGGTCAGCCCGGCCCCGCCCCACTCGCGGGGCCGCACGCGGCGCCGGCCGAGGGCCGCGTGCAGCGGCAGCGCCAGTACGAGGGTCAGCGCGCCCAGTGCCTGGACCACGGTCAGCGACCCGTACCGCAGGGCGACCGCGTGCAGCCCCGCCCCGGCGGCCTGGAGCACCAGCGCCAGCGTCCACAGGCCGCCCGTCGGCTTCCGCCCGGCAGCGGCCGTACGTTCCTGGGCGACCGCCGCCGTCGCGTAGCAGACCGCCGACAGCAGGGCCGCCGCCAGGGACAGCACGCCGGGGTTCATGCGAGCACCCTCCGAACGGGCATGGGGCTCCTCCTGGTGTGCGGGGGTGGTGGCGCGGGCCCCCAGCACATCGTGTGCGCCGCCGCCGGGGCATCAGGGTCCACCCCGAGCCGCCCCCGAACCCTTGTCGGGGGCGTCAGGCGCAGACCGTGCCCGCGGGCGGCAACTGGCCCCGCGTCAGGTAGCCGTCGACGGCGTCGTCGACGCAGCCGACCGACCTGAGGTAGGCGGTGTGGCCGTCGCCGTCGTAGGTGAGGAGCCGGCCCGAGGAGAGTAGGCGGGCCAGGGTCCGTGCTTCGGGGTAGGGGGTCGCCGGGTCGCGGGTGGTGCCGACGACCAGGATCGGTGCGGCGCCGGATGCGGTGAGGGCACCGGCCGGCTGGTCCGCGGGGACCGGCCAGTGGGCGCAGGTCGACAACTGGTCCGCGAAGTACGCGCCGAAGCGGGGCGAGGCGCGGACGAACGCGGGGAACGCCGCGCGTGCTTGCGCGGGCGTGGCCCGTGGTCCCAGGGTGCCGCTGAGGCAGCTGATCGCGACGTACGCGTCACCGCTGAAACCGGAGTCGCCGAAGGCCCCGCCGAGTTCCTGCACGGTGGTGGTGCCCCCGGAGCGCACCTCGCCGAGCGCGACGCGCAGCTTCTCCCACGCGGGCGCCATGAGCGCCGTGGTGACCGCGCTGATGAGGGCGTCGCCGTCGACCACGACGTCCTTGCCCTGCCGCAACGGGCTCCGGTCGAGGGTCTCGACCAGGGCGTCCAGGGTGCGGCCCGCCCCGTCGGCGGAGTGACCCACGGGGCAGGCCGGGCGGGCGGCGCAGTCGGCGGCGAAGGAGTCCCAGGCGATCTGGTAGCCCCGGGCCTGGCCCAGGAGGCTGTGGACGCCGTCGAGCGTGGGGTCGACGGCGCCGTCCAGCACCATGCGGCCCACGTGGGACGGGAAGAGGCCGGCGTAGCTCGCACCGAGGTAGGAGCCGTAGGAGAAGCCGAGGTAGTGCAGCCGCTCGTCGTCGAGCAGGGCGCGCACGAGTTCCATGTCCCGGGCCGAGTCGAGCGTGCCGACGTGCGGCAGCAGACGCCCCGCGCCGCGCTCGCACGCGGCGGCGGTGTCGCGTGCCGCCTCGTCGGCCGCGGCGAAGTCCGGCGCGTCGGCGCCGGGCAGGCCCCACACCCCCAGGCGGGTGCCGGCCGTGCCGGTACCGCAGTGCACCGGGGTGCTGTCGCCGACCCCGCGCGGGTCGACCGCGACCAGGTCGTAGGCGGCCCGTACGGCCGGTGAGAAGGTTCCGGCGTAGGACCAGAGCGAGGTGATCGCGGGTTCGCCGGGGCCGCCGGGATTGAACAGCAGCGACCCGATGCGCTGGGCGGCGGTCCCGGTGGACCGCTTGCGGGTGGCGGACAGACGGATGTCGCCCGCCGACGGACGCGTGTAGTCCAGCGGGGCCCGCAAGGTGGCGCACTCGAACGACGGCTCGTCCGCGCAGGGTTTCCAGTCGAGCTTCTGCCGGTAGTAGCCGGCCAGTGCGGGAGGAACGGTCGCCGCGGCGGCGCCCGGCGGCCCCGCGGGGCCTTGCCCCGCGCTCCGTCCCGGCGGACCGGCCGTGCAGGCGGTCACCAGGAGTGCGCAGGCCCAGAGCGCGACGAGCGCCGCGTGGTGGAGCCCGCGCCGGGGTCCGGGGGATATGGGGCCGGTCGTCCGGGCTGCCTTCATCGCCACGTCTCTCCTTCACCTTCCGGTGCGTGATCAGTGCACCACGCAGCGTGTCCGGGGGAGCGTTCGCGTACGCCGGTGGAGTGAACCGCGGCGGGCGGGCCCGGGCCGTGACGGGGGCGGGAACGTACGGCCGGCCGGCGGCGGACAGCAGCCCGCCCCGGGCCCGTGTGCGGGGCCCGGGGCGGAGTGCCGTGCTGTCGTGCGCGGGGGTTGCGGGGCGGTCAGGCCTCGCCGCCCTGCGTGCGACGCCGGCGCAGGAGGAACACGCCGCCCGCCGCCGCGGCGGCGAGGAGGGAGGCGCCGGTGAGGCTCTCGGCGGTGTTCATGCCGGTCGAACCGCCGAAGCCGGTGTCGGGCGCGCCGCCGTTGTTGTCGTTGTCGTTGTCATTGCCGTAGTCGTTGTCGTTGTCACGGTCGTTGTCACGGTCGTGGCCGTGGTGACGCTTCTTGTAGCACTTGCGGTCGTGGTCGCGGCCCCGGTCGCCGTAGCCGCCGCGGTCACCGTAGCCACCCCGGTCGCCGTAACCGCCGCGGCCGTTGTCGTCGCCGCCGCGGTCGTCACCCCGGCCGCCCCGGCCGTGCCCACCCCACGAGCACTTGTCGCGGTCGTGGCCGCGGCCGTAGTTGCCGTAGTCGTCCTCGTAGTCGTCCCCGTACTCGTCGTCGTTGCCGTTGCCGTTGCCGTTGTCGTAGTCGTTGTTGTTGTTATTGGTGTTGTTGTTCGTGTTCGTGTTGGTGCCGTTGTTGTCCGTGGTGGTTCCGCCGTCGCGGTCACCCTCCGTGCTGGTCGTAGCCGGAACGGTGAGGGTGCCGACGCTGCCCTGGTCGGACTTCGGGCCGATCATGCAGCTGACGGTGATGGTGTACGTGTTGGCCGGCGCGTCCTCGGGGATCGTGAACGTGCCGGTCAGGGGGCCGCCCGGGGTCGCCGCGCTGAGGGACAGGGCGTTGCGCAGCAGGCCGGACGGGAAGGCGTTGGCGTTCACCATCGCGCCGGGCGCCTGGCAAACCTCCGAACTGGCGGTGACGGTGACGGAGCGTCCGTTCTGGGCGACGTTGACGTCGACCACGGCGAAGGCCTGCGAGTTCGGAAGGATGACGGCCGCAGCGGTCATCGTCGCCATGGCCAGGATGCGAGCACCACGCATGGAGCTGAACCTCCTTGTGGACGGGGCAGGCGGGATGTGGCCCCCGGCACGACTGCCAGCGCGTCCTCGAGACCTATATGGCGATCATCCGCAGCCGCTCCGCACCCTGAGACCGGCGGAGGGGTAGGGCCGAATGGGGTGGGGCCGCGCCGCCGCCCGGGAAGTTTCTGCAGGTCAGGGGTGGTGTGGTGGCCCGAATAAGAAAAATGTGAAGAGATGTCCAACTGGGTGACGAAGTATCAGCTAATCTTGCGTCAGCAGGGCAGCGAAGCTTCGGGACATCCGAGGCTGCTCAAGCTGATGGTCCGTCAGCGTTCTTTGTCGTGCCCTGACATGGCTGTGGGGCGAGGCCCGATCGAGTTCGGACGGTGCGTCAGACCCCGTGTGCGGGCGTGGGATTGGGCCGCCCGTGATCAGAACCGGATGCGGGCCGCGACAGGCAGGTGGTCACTCCCGGTCGCGGGCAGGGTCCGTACGTCCGAGACCGTCGCGGACCGCGCCAGGACCTGGTCGATCCTGGCCAGCGGGAACCGCCTCGGCCAGCTGAACGCCAGCCCCGACTCCGGAGCGTCCAGCTGCGAGGTGAGCGGGGCGAGCCCGCGGTCCTCGACGGTGCCGTTGAGGTCGCCGAGCAGGACCACCCGGTCCAGCCGCTCGGCCGTGATCTCGGCGCCGAGGAGGGCCGCGCTCTCGTCCCGCCTGCCGGAGCCGAACCCGGACGGGCCGAGGCGGAGCGAGGGCAGGTGGGCCACGTACACGGCGACGTCCCCCCGCGGCATCCGGGCGGTCGCCCGCAGGCCCCGGTCCCAGTCCTCGCCGAGGTCCGCGGGCCGGATGTCGATCCTGCGCCCGTCCACCAGGGGGTACCGCGACCACAGCCCGACCGTGCCGAAGCGCACGTGATGGGGGTACGCCGCGTCCAGGACGGCGCCGAAGTCCGGCAGCAGGGACGGCGTCAGCTCCTGGAGGGCGATCAAGTCCGGTTCTGCCGAGATCAGTTGCTCGGCGGTACCCGCCGGATCCGCGTTCTCGTCACTGACGTTGTGCTGCACCGCGACGAGGTCGTACCCGGCCCCGCCGCGCGGGCCCAGTGGATCACCGAAGACCGCGAGCCAGGCCGCCAGCGGTACCAGGAGCGTGCACAGGGCGACTCCCGAGCGCAGCAACAGGGCCGCGCACAGCAGCAACGGGACGCCCAGCCCCAGCCACGGCAGGAACGTCTCCAGCAGGCTCCCCCACCGGCCGGGGCCGTTCGGCACCGAGGCGTGGCACACGAGCAGCAGCGCCAGCAGGAGGGGAAGCGCCACCAGGAGCCCGTCCCACCGCCGCGGGCCGCGCCATCCGCGGGCGTCCCCTGCCGCGTCCATCCGCCCGTGATCGGCCCGCCCGTGAACCGTCCGCCTCAGTGATCGCACGCAGCAACCACGCCGGGCCGCGTGATCCGGTTCCCGTGGTACCCCGTGACGGGCCGGCACGCCCCCGCTACGCCGTCTCCCTCTCGTCCTCCACGACCCGGAACTCCGCCGGCCCCAGCGTGAGCACGCCGTCGCTCAGCGGCGTGCACCGCACCCCGCCCTTGCCGCGCAGCGCGCGCTGGGCCCCCGGACCGATGACGGCGTCCATCCAGGCGCAGGGCCGGGCGGGGCGCCGCACCGCGAACAGGACGGGCCCCGCGCCGGTGTCCAGGGACACGGTCGTACCCACGTACGCGTCGATGTCGACGCCTCGGAGCAGCACGTTGCGGCGGGTGTGCCGCAGGTCGGTCTCCGGAGCGATGTCCAGCGGCAGGCTCTCCGCCGCCATGAGCGTGACGGCGGCGTTCCGATGGGCCGGCCGCGCGTAGTAGCGGTCGCCCACGAGCCCGAGCCCGCTCCGCACCTCGGCGCTCCGCACGAGCTCGCCGTCCGGCGCCGCCGACGGCCCCTCCGACGGCCGCCCCGTGTACCGGTGCGCGGGCGACACCAGCAATTGCACGACTTCGACCTGCTGAGACATGCGGCCAGCCTAATTCGCCGCCCGCCGTGCCCGGTGCGGGCGTCTCAGGGCTTTCCGAGGCGACGCCGGTCCCACTCCGTCCGGGACATCGCGATGGGGCGGGGGAGCGGCGCGCCGTCGACGTACAGGTCCACGTGCTCGTTGTAGAACGCGACCATCCCCGCGACGGGGGCGCACGCCGCCGTGGGGAAGTCGTACGCCCAGGCGATGTCCTTGTGGGTGGCGACGTCCCCGTCGAACGACCAGTAGCCGCTCGTCGTGCCCTTGTACGGGCAGTGCGTGACCGTGTCGGAGGGACGCAGCCGGGTCCAGTCGACGTGCACGCGCTCGACGTAGTAGCGGGTCGGCAGGCCGGTCTCGAACAGGGTCACCGCATGCGGCGCGTCGGCGAGGACGGTGCCGTCGACCTCCACACGCACGCTGCTGGAGGAGCGCAGGGCGTCCACGCGGGTGTAGGGGCTGCGCGGGTGGACGAAGACCTGCTCGTCCTCCTCGTACCAGGCGTCGAGTGCCTCCCAGCGGAAGCGCGCGGTCCCCAGCAGCCGGTCCGGTGAGCCCTCGTCCCAGACCCAGGCCGCGCCCTCGCGGACCTCGGAGCCGACGCGCAGCGAGTGGCGGCGTGCCGGGCCGGGGCCCAGCCGGCCGGCCCGGCCGTCGTCGGTGAGCACCCCCTCGGTCAGGTCCTCGACCGGGATGCTGTACTGCGGATAGCCGGGCCACTCCCACACGTACACGGCACGCCGGGTGTCGAGGACGGTACGGCCCCCGACCAGTGCCCGGATGCGACGTGGGACGGGTTCGACGTGGCCGACCGGGACGATCAGACCCGGATGGTTCACGTTCTCGTCCGCCATCGGTGATCACCTCGGTCCGTTCACGGATTCCGTACGCCCAGCTTCTCCGGCGGCCGCGTGATCGGCCACCCCGGCGGTGCCCGGGGCACGCCGCCGTCTCAGCCGAACACCACCGACCACGGCCGCGGCGGCCCGTCCGGCGCCGCAGCCGGGCCTGCGCTGCGCTCCTCGGCCACCGCACCGTGCCGCGCCAGCACGCGCGCGGCGAGCGCCGCGAAGCGCGGGGCCGCGGGGTGCGCGGAGGGGCCCGCGGGCCAGGCGCCGCCGATCCGGCGGGCGAGGGGGCGTCCGGACAGCGGCCGCCAGGCCACGCGTGGCTCCCTGCGGGCGGCGGCGCCCTGGTCGAAGGCGATGCCGCCACCCGCCGCGACGAGGGCGAGCAGGAACTCCGGGCTCGAGGCGTGCCGGACGCCACCGGGGACGAAGCCCGCCGCGCGGCAGCCCTCCAGCAGCCGGTCGTACCAGCCGGGAGCCTCCCCGCGCGGGAACACCACGAGGTCCTGGCCGGACAGATCGGCGAGGGACACCTGCGGACCGCGGGCCACCGGCGAGGCACGGGGTAGGACGACTCCCAGGTCGAAGGCGACCTCCGGGCCGAGCCGCAGTCCGGCCGCCTCCACCGGGCGGTGGACGAGGCCGACGTCGAGGCCGCCCGCACCGAGGAGCCGCAGCTGCTCCGCGGTGGTCGCCTCCCGCAGATCGACCGCCAGACCCGGGGCGTGTTCCGTGCACGCGGCGAGCAGCGCGGAGGCCACCGCCGCCGTGGTGCCGGTGGGCACGGCCGCCCGCAGGGTGCCCAGGCCCCCGTCGGCGGCACGCCGCGCCAGGGCCCGCAGGCGGTCCTCACGGGCCAGGAGTTCCCTCGCCTCCTCCAGCAGCAGCGTCCCCGCCGAGGTCAGCGCGGTACGGCGTCGCGACCGGTCGAACAGCTCCGCGCCGAGTTCCCGCTCCAGCGCGCGCACCGCCTGGCTGACCGGCGGCTGTGCCGTGCCCAGCCGGTCGGCGGCGCGGCCGAAGTGCAGTTCCTCCGCGACGGCGACGAAGATACGCAGGTGGCGCAAGAGATCCACGATCAAGGACCCTACGCGAGGAGGCTGTTGATGGTCGAGGAGGACATCCGGGAGGTGTTCGCGGCGGCGGGCGCCGAAGGGGTGCTGCACGCCGTACCGGTCGGTGCGGGGGCCGGCGACACGGCCGAGGTCGCCGTCGGCGCGGACGAGCCCGTCGTCCTCGCGTCGGTCGTGAAGATCCTCGTGGTGCTGGAGTTCGCCCGCCAGGTGGCCGCCGGCCAGCTCGACCCCCGTGAGCGCGTAAGGGTCACCGCGGCCGACCGGCTCGGCGGCTGGGGCACGGCGGGATGCGCCGACGACGTCGAGCTCTCGCTCCGCGATCTCGCCCACTTCGCGATGTCGGTCAGCGACAACACCGCGGCGGACCTGCTGCTGGCCCGGATCGGACTGGACACCGTACGGCTCCTCACCGAGGAGCTCGGACTCACCGGCATCCGGCTCGTGGGCGGTCCCCGGGACGTGCTGGAGTCGATGCTCGCCGACGTCGGGGCAGGCACCGAGGCGGAGTTCGCGGCCCGTTGGCCCGCCCTGCCGGAGGACCGGAAGCGACGGCTGGCGGTCCTGGACCCCACGCGGACCAACGCCGGCACGCCCCGGGAGATCACCCGGCTGCTCGGGCTCGTCTGGCGGGACGAGGCCGGCCCGCCGCAGGCCTGCGCCTGGGTCCGGGAGCTGATGGGCCGGCAGGTCTTCCGGCACCGGATGGTCTCCGGCTTCCCCGGCGAGGTGACGGTGGCCGCCAAGACCGGCACGCTGCCCGGTCTGCACCTGGAGGCGGGGGTCGTCGGCCACCCGGACGGCGGGCGCTACGCGGTCGCCGTCTTCGCCCGCACCCGCGAACTGACCGCGGTGCGCCCCGCGGTGGACTCCGCGATCGGCGTCGCCGCCCGGATCGCGGTGGACTTCCTGCGGGCCGAACGCCGTTGACCTGCGCTCATAGCGGATCGCGTATCAGGCGTGCGGAATTCCGGTCTTGGACGCGGGCGACTCGGCCTTGATCTCCTGAGGCCATGAGCGACGACAGGGACGTACGAGACGTGAAGAGGTTCGGACGGCGCACGATGCTGCGGGGCGCCGCACTGTCCGCGGCCACCCCGCTGCTGCCGGGCACGGTGCCCACGGCGGCAGCGGCGGCACCCGCGGCCCGGCGCGGGGCCCCGGACGCCGGTGCGGCGACCTTCCGCTGGCTGGGCACCGCGGGCTGGCGCATCGACGTCTCCGGCCGGACCGTGCTCTTCGACCCTTACGTCACCCGGTTCCCCACGGGACTCTTCACCGGCGCCTTCGACCCCGCCACCCGGCTGCGGACCGACGAGACCGCGGTCCGGAAGCGCGTCGGCCACCCCGAACTCGTCCTCGTCAGCCACTCGCACTGGGACCACATCGCCGACGTGCCGTACATCGCCGCCTCCACCGGCGCCCGGGTCGTCGGCACGGAGACCACGTACCACCTGCTGGTCGCGCTCGGCGTCGACCCGGCGCGGATCTCGGTGGTGAAGGGCGGGGAAGTGCTGGACTTTGACGGCATCGTGGTGGAGGTCGTCGCGAGCCTGCACAGCCGCAACAAGGGGTACTCCTACTTCGCCCCCGGCAGGCACGCCGCACCGCCCCAGGCCCGTCCGGATACCATCGCCGACCTCCCCGAGGGCGACACCCTCGCCTTCCAGGTCACGGCAGGTGCCGAGGGGCCCTCGGCGTTCCTGATGGGCGCCAGTGACTTCAGCGAGCGCGCGGCCCGGGGACTGCGCCCGGACCTGGCCATGGTCGCCGTACCGACCAGTGCCTCGACGCACCGGTACGTCCCCCGGTTGCTGCGGGCGCTCGGCGACCCCGGTGTCGTCGTGCCCGTGCACTGGGACGACTTCGAGCGGCCGCTGGACCTGGAGCCGAGGCGCGACCCGTCGGCGGACGTCGAGGCCTTCACCGCGCAGGTCCGCCGCGAGTCGCCCGCGTCGCGCGTCGTCGTCCCCGACTACCGCACCCTCTACGGCGCGGACATGCGGCCGGTCCCCTGACGGCCGGTTCCCGGACCGCGCGGGGCCGGTCAGGCCCCCACGGTGCCGTCGACACCCTCGCGGAGGAAGTCCGCGTGCCCGTTGTGACGGCCGTACTCCAGGAGCACGTGCACCATGACCATCCGCAGGGAGACGTCCTCGCCCCAGCGCGGCTGGTGCCCGGTCAGGTCCAGTGACCCGGCCGCCTCCTCGATCCGCCGGGAGTTCTCCACCTCGGCCTCCCAGGCCGTGAAGGCCTCGGCGCGGGTGGACGCGCCCGCGTCGTAGGCCGCCTGGAAGTCGATCCTGTCGGACCAGACCATGGGCGTGTCGTTGTCCTCGAACACCCGGCGGAACCAGGCGCGTTCCACCTCCGCCATGTGCCGGACGAGCCCGAGCAGCGAGAGCGTGGACGGAGGCATCGACTGCTGCCGCAGCTCCTCGTCCGTCAGCCCCCGGCACTTCATGGCCAGCGTGGCCCGGTGGTAGTCGAGGAACGCCCGGAGCGTCTCGCGCTCCCCGCCGAGCAGCGGCGGGCCCACGCGGTCGTCGTCGGTCACTGGATGCTCACTTCCTGCGGAGCGGTACGATTGAAGAGTTCTTCAATTCGCGAATCCTTACAGAAGGTACGGGTGGTCCGGGTGCAGGTTCCGCTCTACCAGGCCAAGGCGGAGTTCTTCCGCATGCTCGGGCACCCCGTGCGCATCCGTGTCCTGGAACTCCTGCAGGACGGGCCCAAGCCGGTGCGGGACCTCCTCAACGCCATGGAGATCGAGCCCTCCAGCCTCTCCCAGCAGCTTGCCGTACTGCGCCGCTCCGGCATCGTGACCGCCACGCGCACCGGCTCCACCGTGGTGTACGAGCTGGCGGGCGGCGACGTGGCGGAACTGCTCCGGGCGGCCCGCAGGATCCTCACGGAGCTGCTGACCGGGCAGCAGGACCTGCTGGCCGAGCTGAAGCAGACCGAGGAAGGCTCCGCCGTCCGTACCCCCGGCCCGCCCGGGACGACCGGTGACGCCGCGTGAGCGCCGGGACCGGCTCCGGTAGGGACACGGGCGGCGAGAAGTACAAGCAGCGGGCGGTACTGCTGCGCGTCCTCGTCTACGTCTTCGTCACCCACTTCATCGCCGGCTTCATCACCCTGCTGTTCTACCTGGGGAAGCACGCTCCCAAGTGAGGGGCCCACGGGTTCACGCCGTGCGCAGCGGCAGGGTGACCCATATGCCCTTGCCACCGGTGCCGGGGTCGGGGAGCACCGTGGCCGTGCCCCCGCATTCGGCGGTGACCTCGGTGACCATGGCCAGTCCGCCGCCGGTCGCGGCGGCCCGGAGCAGGTCCGGCCGGTGGGGATGCAGGTCGTACACGGCGAGGGCGAGCACCCCGCCGCCCGTCGCGTAGACGACGTCCAGGCTGGGGGAGACCCCGGCGGCGTGCCGGACGCTGTTCGCGACCAGCTCGCCGAGGATCAGCAGGGCCCGGCCCAGCACGGTGTCGCCCGGGCCGACGCCCCAGGAGGTGTAGACGTACTCGCCCGTCCTGCGGGCCACGGTGACGGACAGGGGCGCCGTCGGGAGGGTCAGCACGTGGCGGCGCTGCAGCATGGCGCGAGCGGTCACCGGGTGCCGGGCCGGCCGTCGTCACCGGTACGGGCACCCGCGCCCCCGGGGCCGCCGAGCCGGTGCCCCTGGAGCGTGAGGGGGTGGATCCGCAGCAGCGTGTCGTGCGGACCGTGGACCCAGTCGGTGAGCGCGCGCCGGTGGTGGGCGGCCTCGTGGGCGTCGGCGAGGTCCTGGGCGGGTCCGGTGGCCGTGACCGACCAGCCGGTGCCCGAGGTCCGGTGGAACCGGTCGCAGTGGTAGGTCACGTCGCCGCCCCGCGTGACCGTGGTGAGCGGGACGGGTGCGCGGGCGACGAGCGCGCCGTACTCCAGGACGTGGACGGCGGGGCGGACGACCACCGTGCCGCGCAGCGGGTACACCAGGCGGCCGTTGCCGGCGCCTTCCAGCAGCCACAGCGCCTCCGCCCCGGTCAGGTCTGTCATGCGGTACGCGGGGCTCATCCGGCGGCCTCCCCCCGCAGCACACCGGCCCGGTGCAACCGGGCGCGTGCCGCGCGGACGGCCTCCGGGGCCGTGGCGTGCACCAGGTCCGCGTCCCGCAGCGCGTCCAGCACGCCCAGCGCGTCCAGCGCGTGCCGCTGCCCGGGCCGGAGACCGGACGCCAGCACCGTGATGCCGCGGCGGTTCAGCCGGTCGATGGCGTCCTTGAGGACCAGGGCGCCGGTGGCGTCGATGTGGGTGACGCGGGAGAGCCGCAGGATGACCACCGACACGTCGGCGACCTCGGTGAGTTCGAGGAGGGAACGGTGGGCTGCGGCGAAGAACAGGGGCCCGTCGATGCGGAAGGCCACGATGTGCTCGGCGAGCAGGGCGTGTTCCCCGGCGCCGTGCCCCTCCGGCGGACCCTCGTGCAGCGGCACCCGATCCAGCCGGACCTGCCGCGCCACGGCGCGCAGCGCCAGGGCCCCGGCCACCACCAGCCCGATGACGACCGCGTACGTCAGGTCCAGGGCCAGCGTCGCGGCCGCGGTCAGCAGCAGGACCGCGCCGTCGGCGCGGGTCGCCCGGGCCGTCGCCCGCAGCGATCCGACCTCGACCATCCGGATCGCGGTGGCGAGCAGCACCCCTGCGAGCGCCGCGAGCGGGATGCTCCCCACCAGCGGAGCGGCGACGAAGACGATCACCGCCAGGACGGCGGCGTGGGTGAGCGCGGCCAACCGCGAGCCCGCTCCGGTACGGACGTTGACGGCGGTGCGGGCGATCGCCGCCGTGGCCGGCACCCCGCCGAACAGCGGGACGACCAGGTTCGCCAGGCCCTGGCCGAACAATTCCCGGTCCGGGTCGTGGCGCTGTCCGCGCGTCATGCCGTCCGCGACGGTCGCCGACAGCAGCGACTCCAGGGCGGCCAGGGCCGCGACCGCCAGGGCGGGCGCCAGCAGCGAGGGGAGCGCGGCCGGGTCGAGGAACCCCAGGGAAGGCGCGGGCAGTCCGGACGGCAGGTGCCCGATGCGCGCCACGGGAAGGTCCGTGGCCTCGGCGGCGATCGTGACCACGACGACGGCCGGCAACGAGAACGGCACGCGCGGGCGCCACCGGGCACCCGCCAAGATGGCGCCGGCCACCGCCGCCGAGAGTGCGAGGGGCGCCCAGTGGGGGTGGGCCAGGAACGCGCGTACGGCCCGCAGGGCCACGGCCGCGGCCTTCTCGCCGTCCGGCGTGGGCACCCCGAGGGCCGCGGGCACCTGCTGCAGCCCGATCACACATGCGATCCCGAGGGTGAAGCCCTCCACCACGGGCGCCGGTACGTAGCGCATGTACCGGCCGGCGCGCAGCAGGGCCAGCCCGATGAGCAGCGCACCGGCCATCAGACCCACGGTCAGGACTCCGCCGGGCCCGTACCGGGCGACGATGGGGACCAGCACCACGGTCATCGCCCCGGTCGGCCCGGAGACCTGCACGTCCGATCCACCGAACAGGGCCGCCACCGCCCCCGCCACCACGGCCGTGGCCAGTCCGGCCTCCGCCCCGAGCCCTGAGGAGACTCCGAACGCCAGCGCGAGCGGCAGGGCCACCACCGCCACGGTCAATCCGGCGAGCAGGTCGCGACGGGGCTGCCGCCGCATCGCCGTCAGATCGCCCCGCGCGGGCAGCAACGCGCGTACGGGGCCCCACATCCGCCCTGCCAGCCAAGTCACCGTGCGAAGACACCGGCCCCGTCGTCCCTCGCCCCGGCCGGTTGCCGGGGACGGCCCCGCTGCCGTGCCCCGCGCTTCCCTTGACGGCACAGCGGGATCATCATGTAGTGAATTGAAGATTTTTGCAATTTGTGGATCCGATGGATTGGGCCCTCCGGCGGCGGACGGGCGGCGGCGTAAAGGGACCGTTAGGTCAAGAATCCGTGTCATCGACGCCATGGCGCGTCCCAGGAGCTTCGACGAGCGGCAGGTGCTGCGGACTGCCCGAGAGGTGTTCTGGGCCCGTGGCTACGCCGCGACGTCCCTGGAGGACCTGACGGGCGCCACGGGGCTGGGCAAGGGCAGTCTGTACGGGGCGTTCCGCGACAAGCGGCAGCTCTTCCTGCGGGTCCTGGACGACCACCGCGCCGAGCAGCTCGACGGGGTCCGGGAAGCGCTGGGCGGCCCCGGCGGGGCGGTCGCGCGGCTGACCCGTCTGCTCGAAGTGCGGCGGCGGGCTACGGGGCCGACCCGCACCGGCGCGGATGCTTCCTGGTCAACAGCACCTTCGAACTGCACGGCCAGGATCCGGACGTGGTCGAACGTTCCCGGACGACCTACCGGGAGGTCGAGGACCTCCTCGCCGCGTGCGTGAAGGAGGCGCAGCGCGAGGGAGACCTGGATCCGGGGGCCGACCCGCAGGAGCGCGGCCGGCTGCTGCCGGCCGGGCTGCAGGGGATGGAGTTCCTCGCCAAGACCCGCATGGACGCTTCGGGGCTGCTGCAGAGCGGCCGGGCGGCGCTGGCCCGCCTCCCGCGCCCCTGACCGGCGCGGTATCATAACGGTCGTTACAGATCGCCGGGCAGGAGGCCACCATGGCGGGAGGACGACCGAGGGCCTTCGACGTCGACGAGGTGCTGGACCGGGCGCTCGAGGTGTTCTGGCGCCAGGGCTACGAGGGCACCGGGATCTCGGACCTGACCCGGGCCATGGGCATCAACCCGCCGAGCCTGTACGGCGCCTTCGGCAACAAGGAGGAGCTGTTCAAGCGGGTCCTCGACCACTACGCCGACGGCCCTGCCCGCTACATCCGCGAGGCGTTCGCCGAACCCGGAGCGCGCCGCGTCGTCGAGCGGCTGCTGCACGGCGCCGCGGACGCCACGACCCGGCCCGACTGCCCTCCTGGCTGCCTCACCGTGCAGGGAGGCCTCGCCGCGTCGCCCGGGTCGGAGAGCGTGCGCGCCGAGCTCACCGCGCGCCGGGCGTCCGGCGAGGCGGCGCTCCGGCTGCGCTTGGAGAAGGCGCGGGCGGACGGGGAACTGCCCGCCGACGCCGATCCGGCCGATCTCGCCCGCTACTTCATCGCGGTGTACCAGGGCGTCGCCGTGCAGGCCGCGGGCGGCGCGACCCGTGAGGAGCTGCACCGGGTCGTCGATCTCGCGTTGGGCGCCTGGCCCGCGGAGCCGGCGGCCGGCTGACCATCGCCGAAGGGCAGGTCCCCGGGCGTGACCGCCAACGGCGGGCTGACCAGGCCCGTGGTCATCGGCGCTGTCCGGGCGACCTGCGGGGGCCCGGACAGCGTCGAGTCCCGACGTGCGGTCGAGGACGGCAGGCTCCTCCGGCTGCACCCCTGCCCGCCGAACGCCGGCTGTCCCGTCGGCCACGGCATCGGTCCCGCCCTGCGGCCCGTGCACGGCGGACTCCACCAGGGCGTCGTGCACGAACCCGCGTCCACCACCATCGCCGACCTCCCGCCACACGCTCGGCCGGCGGCGCCGACCAGCCCCCTGGTTCAGCGGGCGAGGGCGGCGAGTTCCCGCCACTGCGCCAGCGGGAGTGCGGAGTCCGCGGTGATGACGTGGAGGCACACGTGATCGGCGCCGGCTTGGTGGTGGGCGCGGACGCGGGCGCCGATGGCCTCGGTGTCGCCCCAGGCCACGACGGCGTCGATGAGCCGGTCGCTACCACCTCCGGCCAGGTCGTCCTCGGTGAAGCCCTGGCGGAGCAGGCTGCGGGCGTAGTGGTCCATCGCGAGGAACGTCCCGAGGAAGTCCCGGGCGGCGGCACGGGCCCTGGCAGGGTCGCGCTCCGGCACGACCGCCTGATAGGGCGCCAGGAGGGGGCCGGGTCCGAGCAGTTCCCTGGCCGCCGCCGAGTGCTCGGGGGTGACCATGAACGGGTGCACACCCGCGGTGCGTCGTCCTGCGAGCCGGACCATCTTCGGGCCCAGAGCGGCCATGACGCGGTCCCCGGCCGGTACGGGGGCCGGGGCTCCGTCGAGCTCGTCCAGGTAGGCGTCCATGTCCGACAGGGGCCGGTAGGGGCGCCCCGCGCCGCGTGCGGCTGCCGCGTCGCTGACGCCGAGGCCGAGGAGGAGCCGGCGGTCGTACCGCTGCTGCAGCCGCGCGTGTCCTGCCGCCATCTCCGCCGCCCGGTGGCGCCAGATGCTGAGCACTCCGACCGCGACGCGCGCGGTGCGGGTCGCGCGGAGCAGCCGTTCGGAGTCGCCGAGGATGTCGCCGCCGCCGAGTCCGGGGATCCACAAGGCACCCCAGCCCATCGTGTCGAGTTCGGCTGCGGCGTCCTCGATCGCTCCCGGATCGGCCGTGCGCAGCTCGATGCTCCAGATCCCTGTTCGTCCCATGTCCATCGCGTGTGTCCCGTCCGTGCTGGTGGTTCCGGTGCGTACGGCTGTCACCGAGGCCTCCCCGCCGTGGACGGGGAGGCCTCGGCGGGGGTCAGACCTGGTTGGTGCCGCCGTCGACGAAGAGTTCGATGCCGGTGATGAAGGTGCTCTCGTCGGAGGCGAGGAAGACGGCCGCGGCGGCGACCTCCTCGGGCCGGCCCATCCGGCCGAGCGGGATCTGGCCTTCGAGGTAGCCCTTGAGCTGCGCCCTCTGCTCCGCGTCCGCGGCGAGGCCGTCGATGCCGGGTGTGTCGATCGTGCCGGGGCTGATGGAGTTGACCCGGATCGAGCGGCCCCTGAGCTCGTTGGCCCAGGTCCTGGCGAAGGAGCGCACCGCCGCCTTGGACGCCCCGTAGACGCCGAAGGCCTCGTTGCCGACCGAGCCCGCGGTGGAGCCGGTCAGGATGACCGAGGCGCCGTCGTTGAGCAGCGGCAACGCCTTCTGCACGGTGAAGAGCAGGCCCTTGACGTTGGTCGCGAAGATCTCGTCGAAGTGCTGCTCGGTGACCTGCTCCAGGGTGGAGAAGCTGCCGCCGCCCGCGTTGGCGAAGATCACGTCGATGCGCCGCCCCTGTTGGGCGACGGCGGCGTAGAGCCGGTCGAGACCGGCCAGGTCGGAGACGTCGCTGTGGACACCGGTGGCACGGGGGCCGATCTCCGCCACGGCGGCGTCGAGCGCGTCCTTGCGGCGGCCGGTGACGAACACGTGCGCGCCCTCGGCGGCGAACCGCCGCGCGGTGGCCAGGCCGATGCCGCTGGTGCCGCCCGTGACGATGGCGGTCCTGCCGTCAAGCTGTCCCATGGTGTTGCTCCGATCGCGATGAGTGATCGCCACAGCCTCCGGTGTAACAAGATCTGTTACGTACTGCCGCAGGGGATGCCCTCCCGGTATTCGCTGCGCCCGCGTTCGGGGTGCCGCGAGGAGGGGTGGCGGTTGGCGAGTTATGTAGTGGTCGATACGAAACTAGGTCGACCTGCGGGGAGTGTCAAGCGCCCCCTTCTGGCGATTTGGACCGCACAGCGGGGCAGAGGACGAGCGGGCTCACACCTGTTGCTGGCCGCCGTCGACGAAGAGCTCCACCCCGGTGACGAAGGTGCTCTCGTCGGAGGCCAGGAAGGCGACCACGTCGGCGACCTCCTCGGGCCGTCCCATGCGGCCGAGCGGCACCGTGCCGACCAGGGTGTCCAGCAGGCGGCGGTTCTGCTCGGGGTCGGGGGCCAGGCTGTTGACCCCCGGGGTCTCGACCGGTCCCGGGCTCAGGGTGTTCACCCGGATGGCGCGGCCCTTGAGCTCGTTGGCCCAGGTCCTGGCGAAGGAGCGCACGGCGGCCTTGGAGGCGCTGTAGACGGTGAACCCCTCCGCCCCACCGCTGCCCGCCGTCGAGCCGGTGAGGATGACCGAGGCGCCGTCGTTGAGGAGCGGCAGCGCCTTCTGGACGGTGAAGAGCACGCCCTTCACGTTCGCCCCGAAGGTGTCGTCGAAGTCCTGCTCCGTCACGTCCTCCAGGCGGGCCAGCCTGCCGCCGCCCGCGTTGGCGAAGAGGACGTCGATGCGCCGCCCCGCGGCCTCGACCTGGGCGAACAGCCGGTCCAGGTCGGCGGGGACGGCGACGTCACCGCGCACACCGGTGGCCCTTCCCGGGCCGATCGCGGCGACCGCGACGCGCAGCTCCGGCTCCCGGCGGCCGGTGAGGAAGACGTGCGCGCCCTCCGCGGCAAGGCGCTCGGCTGCGGCCAGCCCGATGCCGCTGGTCCCACCGGTGACCACCGCGGTCTTCCCGTCGAAACGCCCCATCGCCGGCCTCCAGCGTCGCTCGTGAGCAGTATCCGGCGGCCCGGCCGCCGTCGCACGGCGGGTGCGGGCGCCCGGGTGCCGGCGCCCGGGGGAGTCCGCGGGGCGTACGCGACGAGCGTGTCAGGGCCGTACGAAGCGGCCGTTCCTCCGGAACCGGGACCACACCGGGCACTTCGGCGCCCTCTGCCCGCCCTCCCGCTTCGCATCTGTGCAACTGCGCGTACTCCCCCCGGTTTTCGTCTTGTCACCCGGGTGTGATCACCACGAGGGTGCAGGGCGAGCCGCGGGCGCGAAGGTGCGCCGTGCATCCGATGTCCCACTACCGAGCCCGGGTCACTCCGGGCTGCCGGAGGCATTCGTCCATGTCAACACGCATACGGCCCAGACCGGTTCACCGATCCGGCCGCACCGGCCTGTCCGTCCTGCTCGCCGCCGCCGTCGCCCTGGGCGTCACCGGCCTGACCGGCCCCGCCCACGCCGCCGACCCCACCACCGGCACCGGGGCGGTGCCCGCGCCGCAGCCTGCCACCGACACCCCCGCCCTCGTCGACGGCCTCACCGACGCGGCCGACGCCTCCGTGCCCGCCGCCACCGCCGCCCGCGCCCACCTGGCC
>NZ_JARAVO010000196.1:0-18601 GCF_033792805.1 Streptomyces sp. PA03-1a | reverse complement strand
GCCCCCGCCGCCGCCCCACGCCTGGACGAACACCGTGGTGACGTTGGCGGGCGGCACGAATTGACCGTCGTTCTGGAAGTCCACCAGGCCGTGGGCCGGGGCGACACCGGGCGGGCCCTGCGGGCCCTGCGGGCCCGGCGGCCCGACAGGTCCGGCGGGCCCGGCAGGTCCCTGCTGGCCGGTCTCGCCCGGAGGCCCCTGAGGTCCGGCGGGTCCGGCGGGTCCCTGCGATCCGGGAGGCCCAGGCGGGCCGGGAGGCCCTGGTGGGCCGGGTATCCCGGGGCGGCCCGGGTGACCGTGGCCAGGGCGGCTGGGGCAGTACCCGGGGAAGTAGGGGAAGAGGAAGCACGGGCCGGCGAGCCCGGCTTGAGCGTCGGGCTTCACGGCGGCGGCCTCGCGACCGTCGGCGTACGCGGCACCCGAGAGAGCACTGGACGCCAAGGCCACGCTCGCGGCCACCGTCCACATCCGCAGACCACCTCGGCGTCGCCCTCGGGCTCCATGGGGCATGGCTATTCGAGACAACACGCCACCTCCAGCAAGGGGGCCCGCAACGCGCGGCAGAGGCCGGATCACCAGGAGAGGAGAGCTGTCGGAGACAGCAGCGAGCCCACAGCAAGAATCGCCCTGCCTGTTGCGTCGTGCACATTCAGTAGCCGACCGGGTGATTTCGTCCCCGCATCGGCCCGGCACTCCTGCAAGGGCCCCGGGCGGCTGTGCTGCGCCGTGGCGCCGACTGGCGGCCGCGACCTCGGCGGCCGGGAGGAGGCCGGCGAAGAGGCCGGCCTCCTCTACGAGCGTGCTGAGCGGGGCAGATGGTGCATCGGCACTCTCAGAGCCGCTAGCTGCGAGCGCACGCGACTTCGGTCAGAGTCAGGGCGCTGTCCGAGCTGAGCGCCCATGTCGTGCCAGTCCAGATGACCCAGGGCGTCGGGACGGGGTCATCCCCGCTGGCGTCAGTGACGGCCCCACCGGTGACGGCCGCGCAGATGGCCTGCCAAGTCTCAGACCGGAATCCGACGTTCAGACCGTTGATCATTGGCCCGTTGCACAACGAACTGGCTGCGGTAGTGGTGGTGCTCGCACAAGTAAGCGTCGCGCCGTGCACGATCTGGGTCGAGAGGAACTGACCGAAGACCGGTTCCGATCCCGGCGGCCCCGCCGGTCCGGTGTCGCCCTTCGGCCCTTGCGGCCCAGCGGGACCCACCGGCCCTTGCTGGCCGGGATCGCCCTTCGGCCCTTGAGGCCCGGCGGGGCCCTGCGGGCCGGGAGGTCCAGGCGGACCGGGGCGACCAGGGCGGCCGTGGTGGCCGGAGCAGTATCCGGGAAGCCCCGGGATGAAGAAGCACGGGTCGCCGGAACTGTTCTGGGCGCCGGGTTTCGCGACGTCAGCGTGGCCACCGTCCGCATACGCCGCACCCGTCACTGCGCAGGACGCCAGGGCCACGCTCGCGGCCACCGTCCACGCCCGCATACGGCCTTGGCGCCGCCGTGTAGACGCCTGAGGCTCGGCTATTCGGGACAACACGTCACCTCCAGGGAGGGGTTCGCGATCGCGGCCGACCCCGTTTCCAGGGAGCGGCGCTGTCATGGGCAGCAGCGAACCCAACGCAAGAATCGCCCAGCGTGGCGACTCGGGCACTCTCGGTAGCCGAATGGGTGATGCCCGGTCCTCACGGCAGCGAGCGGCTGGTCCTCGGTGAGGGTCATGCGGGCCGCGACCGCCGGCCATGTCACGGCGGGCACGGTCCAGGCGCGGGCCGTGGGCACCCTCACCCCACTGGCGGGCGACCGGTACTGGCGCGGTTACCGCGACGGCCGGGACGACGGACGGTACGACGCCCGCTCACGCCCGCGCTGCCGGAACCAGCGGGACTCCTACCGCCCCCAGAGCTGGAACTCCGAATCCCGCCGCGGCTACCGCTCCGGCTGGAACTCCTCCTGCTGTGCGCGGTCCATATAATGGCCCCCTCAGGACCTGGGCGCGGGGGGACGAGAGTTGACCACCGGGGACGACGACCGGGTCCTCACCGGGAGCTGGGTCTTCGAGACCAACCTGCGGCCCCTGTGCGAGTCGGTGGCGCACTTCACGGGGTACGGGTTCGACGACCGGGACTGGCAGGCGATCGACGCGGCCCTCCCGGCGACGGACGTCGAGCGGCACGGCGGCTGGTACGCGTACCCGCTGTCGGGCCGTGTGCCGCTGACGCTGCTCGTCGCGGGCGACCCCGGTTCCTCCGTGGTGTTCGTGCGGTTCGCGGGCGAGCCCGGCGAGGGCGAGAGGGCCCGGATCGAGGCGGCGCTCCACATCTTCGCGACCTGGGCCGTGCGATGACGGCCGCTACTGGCACACGCGCTTGAAGTCGTCCGCCCCCACCCGTGCGCGGAAGCGCACCTCGTGGCCCGCGGAGTCGGTGAAGACCGCCGACGTCGGTGACAGCAGCGTCATCGTGCCCCGCTGCGTGGGGTTGTCCCAGTCCGGCGGGGGGTTGAAGGCGCCGCCGGAGAGCGGGGTCTCCGCCTCGAAGTACGTCGAGCCGATGAGGGCCTCGTCGATCCCGCAGTGGGTGTACAGCTCGTAGGGGATGGAGGTCGGGGCCGGGGCGGTCGGGAACCGGACGGACGGAGCAGGGGCAGTGGGGAGCGCCACGCGGGGGGCGTCCCGGTCGGCGCAGCCCGCGAGGGCGGCGGCGAGGGCGGCGGCAGCGGCCGCGAGGGCGGCGGTGCGTGCGAAGTGCCTGGTGGTCATGGCGGTTGGACGTGGTTGCCGCAGGGTGGGTTCCGTCGGCGCCGCCCGTTCAGGGCGCCGCCGCCCGCGGGCTGCCGCGCCCGACCGGGACGCAGGTCGCGGCGACCAGGAGCGCGGCCGCGACGCCCGTCACGAGGACCGGGGCAGGGGTGAACGTGGCGGCGAGGATCGCCGCCGCGGCGAGCGCGTGCACCACGTCGGGCGCGGTGGGGTGCACGGCGGTCCGGCGGTGCAGGAGCCACACGGACAGGACGAACCCGGCGACGGGCACCGTGTAGGCGGCCGCCGCGCCGTGGGCGCCCAGATGGCCGTGCCCGGTCGCCTGGGCGACGTTGACGGCGAGTCCGGCACCCACCGCCGCGGCGCAGGCGAAGACCGCGTAGTGGCCGTAGCCCCACAACGTGGCCGTGGTGAAGCTGTTGAGGCGGCGGGAGGCATTCTGGGCGAAGTACAGCCACCACAGGGCGCAGACGGTGAGGGTGCCGCCCAGCACCAGCGTGGCGATGTCGCCGAACGTGGCGTCGGTGTCGAGGGCGGTACGTACCGCCCCGGCGGCGGCCGTGATGGACTCGCCCAGCACGATGAGGGTGAACAGGCCAAAGCGCTCGGCGATGTGGCGCGGGTGCCAGGTGGTGTGGGCCGCCCGCTCGGCCCACACGGGAACGGCGAGTTCGGCCAGGGCGAGTACGGCGTGCGCCGGGAGGCGGATGTCGCCCGGCACCACCAGGTGCGCCAGCCAGCCGGTCTGCACCACCAGGATCCCCGCGGCGTACCGCAGACAGCACCGGCGCCGCTCGGGGTCGGAGCCGGCGGCCCGCAGCCACTGGCTGACCATGGCGAGCCGCATGACGACGTAGCCCCAGGTGATGACGGTGTAGTCGCCGTGCTGCAGGGCGGCCGCCGTGCCCGCGGACATGACGAGGGCGCCGCTGATCTGCACGACGGTGAGCAGGCGGTACGGGACGTCGTCCGTGTCGTAGGCGGAGGCGAACCAGGTGAAGTTCATCCACGCCCACCAGATCGCGAAGAACACCAGCGCGTAGCCGAGGACACCGCGTCCGACGTGCCCTCCGGCCAGTTCCTCCTCGAACGCGGCGGACGTCTGCGCGACGGCCACCACGAAGCAGAGGTCGAAGAAGAGCTCCAGCGCGGTGGCGGTGCGGTGCTTCTCGTCGGCGACGCGGGCGACCATCCGCCGCCGCCACGCCGTGGCGGTGTTCTGCGGCGCGCTCACGCCGCTCCCGTCCCCGCAGCGCACGCCGTGCCGCGCCGTCCGGGAACCGCTTCCTCGCTCACGGCACGCTTCCTCACATTCCCGGGGACAGGGCTCTGCTTCCTCCACTGAGACCGGACGTCCTGCGCGCGTGTGACACACCCCGGGGAACGGGGCGTCACCGGGCGCGCCGCCCCGTCCCGCGGTGCCGGGGTTGTCACACTTCGCGGGCGGCGCCGGTCGGAAGCGGTGGATGCCCGGTCGTCCTCGCGTGACCGCCTCCGGTTCCCGAGGCCGTCTCCCGTTCACCCCCGAAAGGTTTCTCATGGCAGGCCATGGCGTTCCCGAACCTGTCGGCGACGATCCCCTGGCGCGGTCGTCCACCGCCGGGGAACCGGCTCCCGCGACGGGCGCCAGTCGTACGAGCGTCGACAAGTACGGGGTGCTCGTCGGGTACAGCGGCTCAGCCCCCAGCAGGCGGGCGCTGTCGTACGCGGCCGGAATGGCGCGGCGCACCGGCGCGGCGCTCCTCATCGTCCACGTCGCGAAGGAGAACCCCGTCGCGTCGCTGCTCGGCTACGAGAACCCGGGCGGCGGCTGCGGGCCGCACGCCGGCGGCACGCACACGCTGCTGGGGCAGCTCGCCTGCGACGACCATCTGTCGGGGCTGCCGTGGACGCTCATCCACCGCAGGGGCGCCGTCGCGCAGGAGCTGGAGAAGGCCGGCCGAAAGTACCGGGCGAACGCCATCATCGTCGGCCGCAGGCGCGGGGCCGGCATCCGGCTCTTCCGCCCGATCTCCGACCGGCTGGCGCGCAGCGCCCAGCGGCCGGTCATCGTCGTCCCCTGACGGCGGCCCCCGGAACCCTCTGCGCGGCCGCCCGGCCGGGGGCCGGCCTTCCTTCGGGAAGGCCGGCCCCCGGCTCGGCATGGAACGGTCGGCACCTCGGTCTGCGGTCAGCGGGAACTGATCAGCAGGCCGGGTACGACGGTTCGGCCGGTGCGGAACTCGGTGTACGCCCACTGCTCGACGTCGGGCTGCGGACCCACGGGGTTCAGTGTCACCTGCGCGTTCCCGCCCCGCTGCACCGCGGACGGTGTGGTCAAGGTGGCGTTGCGCCGGTCGGCCTTCTCAGGGATGACGGTCACCCCGAGCCGGTAGGGAATGTCGGGTGACGTGGCCGTCTGGGCGTGCACGTAGGCGGTGTAGACGCCGGGTTCGGGGAAGAACCGGACGCTGCGCTCGTTGCTGTGCCACGACGCCCAGCTCCGGTCGACCAGCTTGCCGTCCTTGTAGAGGTACAGGTCGAGATTGGTGTTGGGGTCGTCCGAGGCCGTCTGCACGACGAGTCCGGCCGCGCCGCGCGGCACGGTGATCTTCGTGCCTTGGGTGCCCACCCCGCCGGGGGAGAAGACGCCGCCGCTGACGGAGGTCGTGAGCTTCTTGTCCGTCCAGGTCACGGGGGTGTACCCGGTGGTGCGGCCGGCCAGCGGGCCGGTGAAGCCCGGTTCCAGGAAGCCTTGGCCCTGGCCGCCGGTGCGGCCGAACTCGATTCCCGTGTCGTCGTACGGCCGCGGCGTGAAGCCCCACGGACGGCCGGCGACCGTCAGGCGCACGCGGTGCTTGGCGCTGCTGAAGACCAGTGAGCCGGTGGTGTAGCGGTCCCAGGTCGCGGTGCCGCGCTCCAGGGTGATGGTCACCGTGGCGGTGGCACCGGGCTTCACCGAGATCGTCCGGGGGCTGACCGTCACCTTCATACCCGCCAGTCCCTCGACGCGCGCCGTGTACGTCTCGGTTCGCGTGCCGACGTTGGTCAGCCGACGCGTGAGGCGCACCGGCTTCGTCCCGTCGTACTCGCGCAGCGCGATCGAGGGCAGGTTGATCTCCTTGCCGTCCGGAGTCGCCGCGGAAGCGAAGGCGGTCAGTTCGGCTGCGGAAGGCTCGATCACCAGGCCCGGGTCGTCGGCGGACGAGGTACGGGGCATGCCGGAGCCCTGCTGCAGCGGGCTGGCCGTGCCCTTGGTGTCGGTGGCGGTGGTGCGCAGGGCCGAGGCGGTCGCGCCGGGCGACCACTTCGGGTGCCGGGTGCGCAGCAGCGCGGCCATGCCGGCCACGTGCGGGGCCGCCATGGAGGTACCCGAGTACGCATCGAAGAGACGCCCGCCGTCCATCGGCGACACCGCCGCCACCACGTCGATGCCGTCCGCGACGAGGTCGGGCTTCTGCAGTCCGGTGTGGACCTGGTCGGGGCCGTACGACGAGAGGCCGGCCACGCTCGGCAGTCCCACGAGGCTGCCGTCGCCGCCCTCGACCAGCGACGCGGTCCCGTCCGTACGGTGCGCCCACAGGTAGTTGAAGAGCTTGCCCGCCTGTTCGGCGCTCCATAGGTAGACGGTCGGGAAGTCGTAGATCACGTTGAGCCGGGTGTTGCCGGTCGACTGGAACAGCACCACGCCGACACCGCCGGCGGCCTTGACCGTCGCCACCGCGTCGACGGGGTCGATGAAGTCGCAGGCCACGATCTTGCCCTTGACCTTGGCGGGGTCGAGACTTCCGGACCAGCAGTACTGCGCGCCGTCGTCGAGCGATCCGGCCTGGTCGGCGAAGACGATGGGGGTGCTGCGACGGGACGGCAGCTGGTCCATCGACGTGCCGACGATGCGGGTGCCGTCGCCGAGCCGCACGGTCGCCTCGTGGGAACGCTCCACCGTCGCGCCCACCGTGGTCACCCACGGTTCGGCGTTGCTGACCATTCCGGACATGCCGTCGTTGCCGGCCGCCGCGGCGACGAAGACGCCGGCGAGGTAGGCGTTGAGGAAGGCGTCCCCGATCGGGCTGTTGGGCTGGTAGTCGCCCATCGAGTTGCCGATCGAGTAGTTGATGACCTGGACACCGTCGGCCACGGCCGCGTCGATCGCCGCGATGATGTCTGCGTCCGTGCCCGAGCCGCCCCAAAGGGCCTTGTACACGGCGATCCGCGCGTCGGGCGCCACTCCGGAGATCGCGCCGTAGTCATGCCCGAGGACCATCGCGTGCTTGACGGGAAGACCCGCCGCGGTGGAGGCGGTGTGGGTGCCGTGTCCGTTCATGTCTCGCGCCGAGAGGGTCTCCCCGTCGGGGAGCGAGCCGTAGGCGCTGAGCCACCCGTCGGCGAAGTACCGGGCGCCGACGATCTTGCCGTTGCAGGCGCCGGCGGGGAAGCCCTCACCGGTCTGGCAGGTGCCGTGCCAGCCCGCCGGCCGCGGCATGGTGGCAGCGAAGGAGGCGCTCTCCGGCCAGATGCCGGTGTCGATCACGCCGATGACCACATCGGAGCCGTGAGCCGGCTTGGTCTGCGTCGCGGTCTGCGGAGCCCTACCCGTCGGCGCCTGTGCCGGGGGCTGCGCCGCCTGCGTTGTCCCGGTCGTCGCCGCGTCGGCCTTCACGAGACGGGCCGGGGTGACCGCCGCGACGCGCGGGTCCTTGGACAGCTTGCCGGCCTGCGCGCCGGTCAGTTTGACGGCGAAGCCGTTGAAGGCGGTCGTGTAGGTCCGCTGAGCCCGCACACCGAAGTCGCCGAGTACGTCACGCTGCGCTTCGCCCAGGTGCTGCCGGTACTTCTCGGCCGCGGCCGAATGGGGCTGGAGTTCCTGCCCGGCCACCGGCCTCGTCGCCGCGAGGCCCTTGACGCCGCCCGTGTACGAAGTGACGGGCGCTTCCCGCAGCCGCACGACGTACTGCCCCTTGATGGTGCCGGGCTGCGCGGCGGTGTGCAGGGCGCCACCGCCCGTGAGGGCGGCTCGGGAGTGGTCGTACTGGCCCAGCCTCAGGTCCGGCAGCGGAGCGCCGGTCTGTGCCGCGGCCGGCCCGATGTTCCCCAAGCCGCTGAATATGGTGGCGAAAACGGTGATTGCCGACGCCGCGACGATGCGGCGTCGTCGTCGTCGAAGGCTCGCGCTCGTGACCACGAGTCTCCTCCCATGAAGTTAACGGTGTGAATGTCCGTCACACCCAACCTCCGACCGATTACGAGAAGATCACGTTCGAATGACGATCCGTGCCGCCCGGCGTTGCCACGCCCGCCTGTTGGGGGCATTTCACCGCCGCGGGCGCGCTGGGTTCCCCGCGACGGGAACGGCCCCCGGTCGCTCGCCGAAGTGCGGGTGACCGAGCCTCGCAAAGCCCTGAGCAGCGCGAACTCGGATACGGGTGGTGGCGGTTCGGTCCGCGCTCCTGGGTGCTGATCGCGGGGTTCCCGGGAGGCGGCACGTTGCCGCGGCCCTGAGCGACGTCCGCACCCAACTGCCTGTCGTTTTGCAGACAGGTGTCGGGATGCCGACACCGCGAGCACCTTCACGGGTGACCGAGTGAACCAGCAGAGCGCCTGATCTAGCTCATCTGACGCCGGACCAGCTCGTGCAGCCGGCCGCCGGGGTCCGCCAGCAGGTCGGAGGGGCGGCCCTCCTCGACGACGCGGCCGTCCTCCATGACGACGACGCGGTCGGCGTCCATGACGGTGGAGAGCCGGTGGGCGATCACGACACGGCTGGCGCGCAGCCGCCGGGTGCTGTCGATGACGGTGCGCTGGGTCTCGTTGTCGAGGGCGCTGGTGGCCTCGTCGAGGAAGAGGATGCGGGGCCGCCGGATCAGGGCCTGGGCGATCATCAGGCGCTGGCGCTGGCCGCCGGAGATGGTGCTGCCGCCCGCGATCATGGTGTGCAGGCCCATGGGCATGCGCTTGATGTCCTCGGCGAGACCGGCCATGGCGGCGGCCTCCATCGCCTCCTCCTGGGTGTGGACCTCGGCGCCGCAGATGCAGTCGAGGATCGAGCCGGTGAACGGCTGGGCGTTCTGCAGCACCACGCCGCACTGCCGGCGGACCGCGCCCTGGTCGAGCGCGGCCAGGTCCTGGCCGTCGTAGAGGACGCTGCCGGACGCGGGTCGGTCGAAGCCGATGAGCAGGCGCAGCAGGGTGGACTTGCCGCAGCCGCTGGGGCCGACGATCGCCACGAACTCGCCGGGCCCGACCCGCAGGGAGACGTCGTCGAGGACGAGCGGGCCGTCGCCGGAGTAGCGGAAGGAGAGGTTGCGGGCCTCGATCGCGCCGGACAGGACGCCCGGCTGGGTGCTGCCGCCGCGCACCTCGGGGGTCTCGTCGAGGATCGGTTTGACCTGCTCGTACATCGGCAGCACCGCCGCGGCCGACAGCAGCGCCCCGGTGAGCTGGGTGACCGAGGTCAGCAGCATCGTCATGGCGGTGCTGAAGGTGAGGAAGCCGGACGCGGACAGCGAGCCCCGGGCCGGGCCGGCCAGCAGCATGAACATGATGAGGGAGCACAGCGGCAGGTAGACCGCGTTGAGCACGGTGGTGATGTTCTTGATGCGGCCCGCGCGCTGCTGGAGTTCGCGGCTGCGGGCGAAGCGGCGGGCCCAGGCGGCGTAGGCGAAGCTCTCGGCGGCGGCGACGCGGAGCTTGGGCAGGCCGCGCAGGGTCTGGAAGGCCTCGTTGTTCAGCTTGTTGCCGAGCACCACCAGCCGTCGCTGCCAGCGCAGTTCCCACAGCCCGAGGCCGAGGAGCAGGGCCCCGATGACGACGAGCATGCCGAGGGCGGCGAGCGCGAGCGGGACGCTGTACAGGAGCAGGAGGACGAGGTTCATCGCGCCGACCGTCGTCGCCTGGACGGCGACCGGGCCCACCCCGGCGAGCACCCGGCGGATGGCGCTGATGCCCATCGCGGCACTGGCGAGCTCGCCGGTCGAGCGGCCGGCGAAGAACCCGGTCGGCAGGCGCAGCAGACGGTCCCACACGGCGGGCTGCAAGGTGGCCTCGATGCGGCCCTCGATGCGCAGCACGGTGAGGTTCTGCATCAGCATGAAGACGGCGCAGACCAGGCCGGTGACGACGACGGCCAGGGCGGCCTGGACGATCAGCCCGGTCTCCGCGTCGGGTACGTACGTGCCCAGCACCTGCCCGGTCGCGATGGGCACGAACGCACCGAGGCCCACGGTGACCAGACTGCTCAGGACGAGGTTGCGCAGATCGCCCGCCGAGCCCCGGAGGCTGAAGCGCAGCAGCCGCGTCAGCCCGGTGCCCCGTTCGGGGAGCGGCCGGTAGAGCATGACCGCGCGCTCATCGAAGTCCTCCGCGTTGTGGTCGGCGACCCGCACGCGGCTGCTGCCGCCGGGCCCCACCGCCTCGTAGCCGCCGCGCCGCCACAGCAGGGCCACCGGCGCGCCGGACGCGGCGCGCCGGCCGACCAGGGGGCCGGTGTTCTCCCGCCACCAGGCGCCGTCGAGGCGTACCGGGCGGGTGCGGATGCCGGAGGTGACGGCGACCCGCTCGACCGGGTCCATGCGGTCGCTGACCGCGCCGCTGCGCGACGGCGGGGTGAGGGTGATCCCGGCGGCCTCGGCGACCTGCCGGCAGACGGCGTACGTCGTGTCGTCGGAGGCCTCGGCGGTACGCGCGGGGGCCTTGCGGGAGGTGGCGATGGAGGCCAGCAGATCGCGGTCGGCCTGCTCGCGGACGGCCTCCCCGGCCCTGATGCCCGCGGCCGTGCGGTCCTCGTGGGCGCGCTCCAGGCCCTCGATCCAGCCGTCCAGCGTCGACAGCAGCCGGTACTGCTGGTTGACCATGCTCTGCCACATCGCGCCGTCGAGGAGCAGGTCGCCCGCCGCCTCCGCGGAGTACGCGGCGCCGTACTGCACGCTGCCCGGCAGGACCGGCAGCCACAGGATGTCGTCGTCGGCGACGTGCTCGCCGTCCGTGGTGCGGCCGGTCAGCGGGGCCTCGTAGAGCACCCGCTGGCTGCGCCCGACACCGAGTGCGAAGGCGTGCTCGAGGAGGCTGAGGGCGAGCTCCTGGGTGTCGTGGCCGGCGCCGTACGGGCCCTGCTGCGCCCAGCCGTCGCCGTGCGCCGTGTGGTGCGGGTGGGGCGGCCGGTACAGCTCGCGCAGCGGGACGCGGCGCAGGAAGCAGCCCTGCAGCGGGCGTCCGACGAGGGTGTGCCGGGGCCCCTCGACCGGGCCGAGGAGGAGGGTGCCGGGTTCCAGGCGGCCCAGGTAGTGCCAGTGGCCCTGCTGGGCGGCGTCGACCGCGAACAGGTCGAGGGCGCCGGCCACCACGAGCCACAGCACGTTCGGGCCCTCCAGGGGCAGGCTGCGCAGGCCGGTGCAGTCGACGGGGCCGCCGAGCCCGCCGAGGGCGGTCAGGACCGGATCGCCGGCGGCGGTGCCGGGCTGTACGGGGATCACCTCAGTGCTCCTTGACCAGGGCGGCGTACGCGCCGCCCGCCGCTATCAGCTCCTCGTGACGTCCGCGCTCGACGACCGTGCCGTGGTCGAGGACCACGATCTCGTCGCTGTCGCGGACCGTGCTGAGCCGGTGCGCGATCACCACGCAGGCGCAGCCGCGGCGCCGCAGGTTGTCGATGATGACCTGCTCGGTCTCCGCGTCGAGGGCGCTGGTCACCTCGTCGAGCACCAGCACGCTGGGCCGCCGGACCAGGGCCCGGGCGATCTCCAGCCGCTGCCGCTGCCCGCCGGAGAAGTTGCGGCCGTCCTGCTCGACGTGGCTGTGGACGCCGCCGGGGCGGCGGGCGACGACCTCGTACAGGCAGGCGTCGCGCAGCGCGGCCTCGACGTCCCCGTCGGGGATGGAGGGGTCCCACAGCGCGACGTTGTCGCGCACCGTGCCCTCGAAGAGGAAGACGTCCTGGTCGACGAAGGAGACGGAGGCGGCCAGGGACCCGCGCGGGATGTCCTCCAGGCGCTGCCCGTCGATGCGGATCGTGCCCTCCCAGGGGCTGTAGAGACCTGCGATCAGCCGGGAGACGGTGGACTTGCCGCTGCCGGAGCCGCCGACGAGCGCGACCTGGCGGCCGGGCGCGACGGACAGTGAGAACCCGGACAGCAGCGGCTTGTCGAGGGGGCTGTAGCCGAAGGTGACGTCCTCCAGCGTGACGTGGCCCTTCAGCCGGCGGGTGCTCGCCCCGGACTCGGGGCGCGCGTACAGCGAGTCGACGGGGAAGTTCTCGACGTCCTTGAGCCGCACCACGTCGGCGGCGAAGTCCTGGATGCGGCCGGCGACGCCGTTGAGCCGGGTGATGGGCGCGGTGAACCGGACGACCAGGGACTGGAAGGCGACGAGCAGGCCGATCGAGATGTGCCCCTCCACCGCCCGCAGCCCGCCGATCCACAGGATGAGCGCGCTGTTGAGCGTCGCGAGGGTCGGGGCGACGACCGACAGCCAGGCGCTGGGCACGCCGAGGCGCTGCTGCTCCTCCAGCGTGGCGGCGTGCTGCCCGGCCCAGCGGCGGAAGTAGCCGTTCTCGCCGCCGGTGGCCTTCATCGTCTCGATCAACTGCAGGCCGGTGTACGAGGTGTTGGTGAGCCGGGCGCTGTCGGCGCGCAGCTTCTGCGTCCGGGTGGCCCGCAGCCGTGTCACCACGCGCATGGCGACGGCGTTGAGCAGGGCGATCCCCACCCCGAGGACGGTGAGTTGCGGGTCGTACGTCCACATCAGCAGCGCGTAGAGCACGACGACGACGCCGTCGACGGCCGCGGCGGCCAGGTCGCGGGCGAGGGTCTCGGCGACCGCGTCGTTGGACTGCAGGCGCTGTACGAGGTCGGCCGGATTGCGCTGGGTGAAGAAGGTGACCGGCAGCCGCAGCAGGTGGCGCAGGAAGCGGGCGCTGCCGAGGGTGGAGGAGATGATGCGGCCGCGCAGCAGGTTGGACTGCTGGACCGCGGTGAGCGCGGCGGTGAGCGCCACCATCGCGGCCATCGACGCGAACAGCGTGCCCAGCAATGAGGTCTGGTCGCCGATCAGGAACAGGTCGATGTACGTGCGGCTGAGCGCGGGCAGCGCGGCCCCGACCGCGACCAGCAGGAGGCTGGCCACCAGCGCGGCGAGCATGGTGCCGCTGGTCCCGCGCAGCCGGGCCGGGAGGGCGCCGAGCACGCCGGGCCTGCGGCCGCCGCGGTGGAAGTCCTGGCCCGGCTCGAAGGTCAGCACGACTCCGGTGAAGCTGGTGTCGAAGTCCTCCAGGGGCACGAACCGCCGTCCCTTGTCGGGGTCGTTGACGTGGACGCCGCGCCGGCCGAGGCGGCGGCCCATGCCGTCGTAGACGACGTAGTGGTTGAACTCCCAGAAGAGGACGGCCGGGGCGCGCACCTCGGCGAGGGCCGCGGTCTCCATCTGCATGCCCTTGGCCTGCAGGCCGTAGCCGCGGGCCGCCTTCAGCAGGTTGCTGGCGCGGGAGCCGTCGCGGGAGACGCCGCAGGCGATGCGCAGTTCCTCCAGCGGTACGTGCCGGCCGTAGTGGCCCAGCACCATCGCCAGGGAGGCCGCGCCGCACTCCACGGCCTCCATCTGCAGCACGGTGGGGGTGCGGACGCTCCGGGGCCTGCGGCCCGGCCGCTGCCGGCGGGTGCGTGCGGGCTCGGGGCGGTGTCTGCGGCGGCCGGCGGGCGGCAGCGGCCGCTGCTGGGGCCGGGCGGGCGCGGTCAAGGGAGCAGCCAATCGATCGGGCGCTGTGCGGCCAGGTGGACGGCGCCGGTGGCCAGGGTCATGGAGTCCAGCTCGTACGAGGGGCCGTCGCCCTTGGACCAGCGGTAGCCGGTCGGAGTGCGGGAGGAGGCGTCGAGCGTCACGACGACGGCCACCGGGCGTCCCGCTCGGGTGAGTTGCGCGGCGAGTTGCGGGTCGCCGAGGTCGGCGGCGATCTGCCGGGTGGTGCGCGAGGTGCGGCCGACGGCCCGCACATGGCCGCGCAGCACCCCGTACCGGGCCTGGGGCGCGGACTCCACGGCGAGGTCCACCGCGGCGCCCACCGGCACCGAGGAGGCGCCGGTCGCCGGGACGTAGAGGGTCGCCACGAGCGGGTCGCCGGTGCGGGCGGCGCGTTCGACGGTCGCCACGTCCGCGCCGACGGTGACGACGGTGCCGATGGAGGCCACCAGGGCGCTGACCCGGCCCGCGGCCACGGTGCGGACGACGGTGTCGCCGCGCGGGGTGCGCACGCTGAGCAACGGGGCGTCGGCGGGCAGGCGCTCCCCTTCCTCGGCGAGGACCCGGGTGACCTGTCCGGCGACCGGACTCTGCAGGACGTAACTGCCCTGCCCGTAGCCGATGATTCCGGGTGCGCTCAATTTCGAGGACACGGAACCGTTTACCGCCCAGGAACTCGCGGCGGCCATCACGAGAATGGCGACGGAGAGCACGAGACGGCCCTGCGGGCGCGCGAATCGCACCGGGAGATCGAGTTCTTCCGGTGACTGGAGCTTGGCAAGGGCCTTTTGGCGAAACTGCATGGAACTCTTCCCTCAGCCGCATCCCTCGCCATTGGGACACAAGGCCGCAATGGCGTCCGCGGGTCCCGGAAGGGAGGCCTCCGGGACCCGCGGATCCATCAGTCTCAGAGACCCGCGATCAGGCCGGTGGCCAGGCCGGTCACGGCGCCGGTGTTGACGCCGGAGATGCCCTCGACGGTGCCGACGACACCGGACACGGTGCCGGCGACCGGGGCGATCGACTCGACGGTGCCGGTGGCGTTGGCCACGAGGCCGCCCACGAGACCGCCGGAGACGTTGTCCAGGTCCGCGTCGGAGATCTCGCGGGTCTCAACCTGGGGGGTGAAGTCCATGGGGGGTTTCCCTTCGTGTGAACACATTTCATGTGGCGAATCATCAGGGGGGCAACCTCTTCGCCACGGCACGGGATACAAGCATGGGGGCAGGTGGGACGGCCAATTGGAGATTGCCGCGTTCGAATTTGGTTCGGATCCGCGGCTTCACCGGTGTACCGTATTTCCCACGCCCCGGTGGCAATTCCTTCACAGACGCGCTTCCCGTCGGGGCTGCGGAACCGGGCACTCCGGATCAAACCGTGCGCACCGGCGGGGGATGTCCCGTGCGTACGTGCGGGCGTATGTCGCTCGCGTGTGCGGTGTGCAGATTTACCGAAGGTAATGTTCAGCCCTGCGCTTGAGCCGCTCCGCCGAGCCCGTGACCAGGGCGGATCCACGGCGCGCGGAGCGTCGGGGCCGGTGGCCGGAAGGACTCAGCCGGTGGCGTCGCCGGTGGCGGCCGACAGGCCGAAGTCGCAGAGCCTGCCGATGAGTTCCAGGGCGGTGTCCGTGAGGCCGGCGGCCTCGCGCGGGTCGTCGCAGGCGACGAGTTCCCGTCCGATCTCGGCGATCGTCGTCGTGAGCGAGATCAGCAGGGCGCGGTCGCCCGGCCGCTCCTGCGTGATGCCGAGCAGGGTCGCGTTGTGGCTGATCCAGGTCCGGAGGTTCTGCCGGCCCAGCAGGTCGAAGCCCGGCGGGGTGTCCCCGGTGTAGAAGAGCCTGGCCATCTCCCGCCGCGCCCAGGTGTGCTCCAGGTACGCACGGGTGCCGGTGAGGAAGAGCGCGCGGGGCCGGCTCTCCCCGCTCTCGCGGAGCCGGGCCACCGCGCGGGCCGTGGTGTGGACCTGGGCGGTGCGGAACTCCTCCCACAGGGCCAGGAAGAGGTCCACCTTGCCGTCGAAGTGGTGGTAGAGCCCGCCGACGCTGGCGTCCGCGCGGCGGACCACCTCGGCGATGCCGGCCGCCGCGTACCCCGACTCCCCGAAGACCTCGCGGGCCGCCGTGAGCAGCGCCTGCCGGGTGGTCGCCGCCCGGCCGGGCGTCCGGGCCGGGGCCGGCCCGGACGCCCCACCGGTGGTGGGGAGGTCCGCGGGATCGCCGATGAGCAGCTCGTCACCGCGTCTGTCGCCCATCCCGGGACCTTCCGTCCGTCACGGTCGCGTCGCGCCGTGGACCCACTGCCTGGCGGGGCAGCACACTACCCCTCGCCCCTCAGGACGCCGGGATGCCGTCGGCCGGGGCCTGCGGCTGTGCCGTGGTGTACGGCGTGATGGCGCCCTGCTCGTCGTCCGTCACCAGCGGCGTGCCCTGCAGGGTGACCTCGGTGCTGCCCTTCAGGATGCCGATCTGGACCCCGGTGTAGCCCGCGTGCGAGTCCGCGCTGAACCGGAACGGCACCAGTCCGGGCCCGGTGAAGCCGCCCTTCTCCACGGCCTTCACCAGCGACTCCCGCGTCGGGTTCTCCCCGGCGCCCTGCAGTGCCTGGACGAAGGTGTAGGCCATGGACATCCCGAACTCGACGTTGCCGTCGAAGGGCAGCTTGGGGATGTACTTGTCGTGGACCTCGCGGAACAGCTTGATCCAGCTGTTGGACGTGTCGGTCGTCGGCGGCATGTAGGTGTCGGTGATGATGCCGTTCATCAGCGCGGCGGGGTCGGCCGTGCCGCCCGCCTGCTTCGCGAAGGACTCCAGCAGGCCCGCCAGGGTGGTCGGGTCGGAACCGACGTTGGTCACCACCATCTGCGGGTTGTACTGGAGCTTGAGCGAGGTGAGCTTGAACAGCGCGGTGTACGTCGGGATGGTGAACAGCACCACCACGTCCGCCTTGGACTGGGCGATGGCCGTGACCTGCGGGGCGATGTCGGTGCCGCCGGGCTGGTAGCTCTGCCGGCTGACCACCGACTCCTTGGGGATGTACTGGTCCAGGCCCTCGACGCCGTCCTTGCCGAAGTCGTCGCCCTGGTAGAAGTAGGCGACCTTCTTGCCGGCGAAGTTCTCCTTGATGTACTGGCCGAGGATCTTGCCCTCGACGAGGTAGTCCGGCTGCCAGCCGAAGGTCTGCGGGTGCTTGTCGGGCTCGTCCCAGCAGCGGCAGCCGGAGGAGACGAACAGGTCCGGCACGCGGCGGCTGTTGAGGTAGTCGACCACCTTGGTGTGGGTCGGCGTGCCGAGACCGCCCACCATCGCGAAGATCTTGTCCTCCAGGACGAGTTCCTTGGTGACCTTCACCGTCTGGGTCGGGTTGTACGCGTCGTCCTTGTACTTGAACTCGATCTTCCGGCCGTTGACCCCGCCCTTGGCGTTGACGTGGTCGAAGTACGCCTTCGCGCCCGCCGAGACGTTGCTGTACCCCGGCGCCGCCGGGCCGGTGAGCGGCTGGTGGCTGCCGATGACGATGCTGTCCTTGGTGACGCCCGGCGCGGCGGAACCGCTGCCGGAGCCGTCGGAACAGGCGGTGAGCACCAAGGCCAGCACGGCCAGCGCGGCGCCGCCGCGAAGGCGCAGGCCGTGTCGGTGACTTCTTCTCATGACCCCTCCTGGAACCGAATCGGATTCGGTGGGTGTTGGACGGATTTCAGGTGACGTGCCGGTGGCCGGGGGAACGGGATACCGGCGGTCAGGTACCGGAGCCCCGCGTTCGGAGCCGCCGGACCAGACGGATGAGGGCCCCGTGGATCCCCTGCGGGAACAGGAGCATCGACAGGACGAGGGCGAGGCCGTACAGGGCGAGCGGCAGGTTCGCGTAGAAGCCCCGGGACAGGTGCAGGGCGTCCGCCACGTCGCCCGTCCAGTTGGGCAGCAGGACCAGGAGCACCGAGCCGTACACGGCGCCCGCCAGGCTGCCGAGCCCGCCGAGCACCGCCGCCGTCAGCAGGGACAGGGAGAGCGCCAGCGGGAACGCCCCGGGCGCGGCCAGCGAGCTGACCACCGCGAGGAGCCCGCCGCCCAGCCCCGCGCAGGCCGCGCTGACCACGAAGGCGAGCACCCGCAGGCGCGCCACGTGGATGCCGGCCAGCGCCGCGGAGACCTCGTCGTCCCGGATCGCCCGCCACGACCGGCCGACGCGGCTGCGCCCGAGGTCGGCGAGGAGCACCAGCACGACCACCGCGCACAGCACGCAGACCCAGGCCTGCCAGCGCTCCAGCGGGAAGTACGGGCCCAGTGCCTCGGGCGGCGGGGGCGAGGCCACCACGAGCCCGTTCTCGCCGCCCAGCAGATCGGTCAGATGACGGTAGTTCGCGAGCGCCGGCAGCCCGACGGCCAGGGTGAGGGTCGCGCCCGCGAGGTACGGGCCCTGCAGCCGCGCCGCCGCGGCGCCCACCAGCGCGCCCAGGGCGGCCGTCACCGCCGTGCCCGCCAGCAGCGAGACGGCCAGCGACCACCCCAGTTCGGTGAGGAACAGACCGGTCCCGTAGGCGCCGACCGCCATCAGCGCGCCGTGCCCCAGCGAGATCTGGCCGTTGGTCCCGGTCAGGACGGTCAGCCCGGCGACCGCGCACACATAGGTGGCGACGCCGGCGACCTCCAGGTTCTGGTACGGCGACAGCAGGGCGCTGACGGCGCAGACCACCAGCAGCCCGAGCAGCGCGGGCACCAGGTGCCGCACCGCGGTGCGGTCCATCGGACCCCTCAGCCGGGCGCTCAGGCCGGTCGCGGCCGGGCCCCCGAGCGGGGACCGCAGGTCCTTCGTGTCGGTCGTCTCGGTCATGAGCCCCTCACACCCGTCGCACGGAGGTCCGCGAGAACAGGCCGTTGGGCCTGATCATCAGCACCGTCATCAACACCGCCAGCGCGCCCAGCAGCGCGACCTCGGACCCCAGGTACCCCGAGACGTAGGAGAGGGTGAGCCCGACCACGAGCCCGCCGACCACCGCACCCGGCGGGCTGTCCAGCCCCCCGACGACGGCTGCGGCGAAGCCGAACACCAGTACCGCGTCGAACTGGTTGGGCCCGACGAACGTCGCCGGCGCCACGAGGACCCCGGCGAGCGCCCCGACCGCCCCCGCCAGCGCCCAGCCCAGCGTGAGCAC
>NZ_JARAVO010000195.1:0-18613 GCF_033792805.1 Streptomyces sp. PA03-1a | reverse complement strand
GGTGACGGCGGCCCGCCCACGTTCGCGCTGCCCGCCGTCACCGCCCTCGGCGCGCTCCTGCCGCCGCTGCCGGAGGAACCGTTGCCCCCCGAGCTCGCCGGCGACCGTGCCACCTGGGCCGACATCCGCTACCGCGAGTACGGCGCGGCGGGCGTCCTGTCGTTCACGTTCGCGGGCGGCGCGATGTCCGCCGCCGACTGCCGCCGGCTCCTCACCGCGTACCGCCACGCCTGCACGCGGCCCACCTCGGTACTCGTGCTGGGCGGCACCCGGGACGTCTTCTCCAACGGCATCGACCTCAAGACCATCGAGGCCGCCGCGGACCCGGGCGCCGAGTCCTGGGCGAACATCACCGCCATCGACGACCTGGTCGAAGCGGTCCTCACCACCACCGACCGCCTGGTGGTCGCCGCGCTCGGCGGCAACGCGGGCGCGGGCGGCGTGATGCTCGCCCTCGCCGCCGACGAGGTCTGGTGCCGCCAGGGCGCGGTGCTCAACCCGCACTACCGCCTGATGGGCCTGTACGGCTCCGAGTACTGGACGTACACCCTGCCCCACCGGGTCGGCCCCGCCATGACCGCGCGCCTGACGGAGCAGGCGCTCCCGGTCGGCGCGGCCGCCGCGCTGCGGATCGGCCTGGTGGACCGACTGCTGATGTGCGGCCCGCAGGAGTTCGGCGCCGACGTCGCCCGCCTCGCGGCCCGCCTGGCCCGTACGGCCGGGACCCAGCCCAGGATCGCCGCCAAGAAGGCGGAGACCGAGCGCCGCGAGGCGGAGCGCCCCCTGGCGTCCCACCGCGCCGAGGAGCTGTCCCGCATGCGCGAGGCCTTCTTCGACCCCCGGTCCCCGTACCACGCCCTCCGCTCCGCCTTCGTCCACCGCCGCACCCCCGCCGGCACCCCAGCGCACCTGCGGGAGGCGTCGGCGGCCTCCTGCCCCTGAGGGGCGGCTGCGCGGATCGCGGGGCGGTCACCGTATTGGCCCTCTTCGACATCCCCTCCCGGCGAGCCACTCGCTATCAAGGGGGATAGATGCCTTTATGTGGCATTTGTCGCTCGATGAGGAGGCATCCCGATGGATGCGACTGCTTCGACCAAGAACGACGCCGCGCGTACCCCGGCAGCCGGGGACGAGCAGGCCCCGATCCACATTCTCTGGATCAACGCGGGGCTCAGTTGCGACGGCGACTCGGTGTCGCTGACCGCCGCGACGTTGCCCAGCATCGAGGAGATCGTCCTGGGCGGCCTTCCCGGGCTCCCCAAGATCCAGGTGCACTGGCCGCTGATCGACTTCGAGTGCGGTCCGGTCGGGGGCGCCGACACCTTCATCGAGTGGTTCTTCAAGGCCGAGCGCGGCGAGATCGATCCGTTCGTCCTGGTCGTCGAGGGGTCCGTCCCCAACGAGGCGATCAAGGCGGAGGGCTACTGGTGCGGTTTCGGCGACAACCCCGAGACGGGCCAGCCGATCACCACCAGCGAGTGGATCGACCGGCTCGCGCCCAAGGCCCTGGCCGTGGTCGCCATCGGCACGTGTGCCACCTACGGGGGCATCCACGCCATGGAGGGCAACCCGACCGGCGCCATGGGCGTGCCGGACTACCTGGGCTGGGAGTGGAAGTCGAAGGCGGGCATCCCGATCGTCTGCGTACCCGGCTGCCCCATCCAGCCGGACAACTTCGCCGAGACGCTGACGTACCTGCTCTACCAGGCGGCCGGCTCCGCGCCGATGATCCCGCTGGACGACAAGCTGCGCCCGGCATGGCTGTTCGGCGCGACCGTGCACGAGGGCTGCGACCGGGCGGGCTACTACGAACAGGGCCAGTTCGCCGACCGCTACGACTCGCCGCAGTGCCTGGTGAAGATCGGCTGCTGGGGCCCGGTCGTGAAGTGCAACGTCCCCAAGCGCGGCTGGATGGACGGCATCGGCGGCTGCCCCAACGTCGGCGGCATCTGCATCGCCTGCACCATGCCCGGCTTCCCGGACATGTTCATGCCGTTCATGGACGAGCCCCCCGGCGCGCGGCTGTCCAGCACCGCCAGCGGCGCGTACGGCGCGGCGATCCGGCGGCTGCGCTCCATCACGGCCAGGACCGTGGACAAGGAGCCCAAGTGGCGTCACACCGGCCGGAAGCTCACCACCGGCTACAAGGCGCCCTGGTGACCTCACGGCACCGCCCCGGCCACTGACCACCCCCTCCCCCGCTTGACGAAGGGCACGCACACACCATGGCTCCGAAGACGAAGACGGCCGGAGACGGCAGTGGCCTGATGGAGATGTCCTGGGATCCGATCACCCGGATCGTGGGCAGCCTCGGTATCCACACGAAGATCGACTTCAAGCAGAAGCGCGTCGCGGAGTGTTACAGCACCTCGTCGGTCTTCCGCGGCTACAGCGTCTTCATGCGGGGCAAGGACCCCCGCGACGCGCACTTCATCACCAGCCGGATCTGCGGCATCTGCGGCGACAACCACGCCACCTGCTCGGTCTACACGCAGAACATGGCGTACGGGGTGAAGCCGCCGCACCTCGGCGAGTGGATCATCAACCTCGGCGAGGCCGCGGAGTTCATGTTCGACCACAACATCTTCCAGGAGAACCTGGTCGGGGTCGACTACTGCGAGAAGATGGTCCGCGAGACCAACCCGGGCGTCCTGGAGCAGGCCAACCGCACCGAGGCCCCGCACGCCTCCGAGCACGGCTACCGCACCATCGGCGACATCATGCGCTCGCTCAACCCGCTCGAGGGAGAGTTCTACCGCGAGGCGCTGCAGGTCAGCCGCTACACCCGCGAGATGTTCTGTCTGATGGAGGGCCGGCACGTCCACCCCTCCACCCTCTACGCGGGCGGCGTCGGCACCATCGCGTCGGTGCAGTTGTTCACCGACTACCTCACCCGGCTGATGCGGTACGTGGAGTTCATGAAGCGCGTCGTGCCGCTCCACGACGACCTCTTCGACTTCTTCTACGAAGCCCTGCCCGGCTACGAGGAGGTCGGCCGCCGCCGCGTCATGCTCGGCTGCTGGGGCGCGTTCAACGACCCCGAGCACTGCGACTTCACGTACGCGAACATGACCGACTGGGGACGGAAGATGTTCGTCTCCCCCGGCATCGTGGTGGACGGGAAGCTGGTCACCAACGACCTCACGCAGATCAACCTGGGCATCCGCATCCTGCTGGGCAGCTCCTACTACCAGGACTGGGAGGGCCAGCAACAGTTCGTCACCCACGACCCGCTCGGCAACCCGGTCGACCCGCGGCACCCGTGGAACCAGCACACCATCCCGGCGCCCCAGAAGCGCGACTTCGGCGACAAGTACAGCTGGGTGATGTCCCCGCGCTGGTTCGACGGCAAGGAGCACCTGGCGCTGGACACCGGCGGCGGCCCGCTCGCCCGGCTGTGGTCCACCGCGCTCAACGGACTGGTCGACCTGGGGTACGTGAAGGCCACCGGGCACAGCGTGTTGATCAACCTGCCCAGGACGCTCACCAAGCCGGAGACCACCTTCGAGTGGAAGATCCCGCAGTGGAGCAACGCCCTGGAGCGCAACCGGGCCCGCACGTACTTCCAGGCCTACGCCGCCGCCTGCGCCCTGCACTTCGCCGAGATGGGGCTGGAGGAGGTCCGCGCGGGCCGCACCCAGACGTGGGAGAAGTTCGAGGTCCCGGACGAGAGCATCGGCGTGGGATTCACCGAGGCGGTGCGCGGTGTGCTCTCGCACCACATGGTCATCCGCGACGGCAAGATCGCCAACTACCACCCGTACCCGCCGACCCCGTGGAACGCCAGCGTGCGCGACAGCTACGGCACCCCGGGCCCGTACGAGGACGCGGTGCAGAACACCCCGATCTTCGAGGAGAACTCCCCCGAGAACTTCAAGGGCATCGACATCATGCGGGCCGTGCGCAGCTTCGACCCGTGTCTGCCGTGCGGCGTCCACATGTACGTCGGCGGCGGGCGCACCGTGGAGAAGCTCCACGTCCCCACCGGTCTGAGCGGCATGGCCGGATGAGCGCGGAGCAGACGGCGCGGCGCGTCGAGGAGATCCTCGACGCGTTCGCGGCCTCCGGCGACGGCGAGACGGCACGCGCCGCCGAGGAACTGGTGCGCACCCTCATGGAGTTCTACGGCGCGGGCCTGACGCGCGCCGTCACGCTCCTCAAGAACGGCACGGCCGACCCGCTCGCCGTGCTGATCGCCGACGAGATGGTGGCGGGTCTGCTGACCCTGCACGACCTGCACCCCGAGGACACCCTCACCCGGGTCGGCCGCGCCGTCGAAGCGGCGCGCGCCGGGGCGACGGTGGGCATCGAGCACTTCGACCCCGAGACCGGCACGCTGCGGCTGAACGCCCGCGAGGACGGCGGCTGCGGCTGCCCCAGCACCATGGACGCCACCCGGCAGCGCATCGAGGCCGCACTGTCCTGCTTCGCGCCCGAGGTGACGGTGGTCGAGATGCCGCGCTCAGGCCCGGCGGCGGGCGAGCCCGCGCTGCTGCAGATCGGCAACCGTCCACCGGGGGCGCCGTGAGCCCGCGGACCCCCGCGGCCGGACTGCGCCGTTTCGTGGCGCCCCGGCAGCCCGCGATCGAGCGCTGCGAGCTGTGCGGGGTGGAGCTGACGGGACCCCACCGGCACCTGGTCGACACCGGCAAGCGCGCGCTGGCCTGCGCCTGCGTACCGTGCGCGCTGCTCTTCGAACGGCCCGGCGCCGGCGGGGGCCGCTTCGCTTCCGTGCCCGACCGGGTGCTCAGTGACCCGGGCTCGGTGCCCGGCACGGCCTCCTGGCAGCGGCTGCGCATCCCCGTCTCGGTCGCCTTCTTCTTCCACAACTCGGTGCTCGACCGGCCGGTGGTCCTCTACCCGAGCCCGGCCGGCGCCACCGAGAGCGAGGTCGATCCGGGCACCTGGCGGGAGGTCTTCGGCGACTCGCCGCTGGCGGCCGCGCTGCGGCCGGACGTGGAGGCGCTGCTCGTCCGCCGGGACGGCGACGGGGGCGACGGGGGCGAGTGCTTCCTCCTCCCGGTCGACCGGGCCTACGAGCTGGTGGGCCGGCTGCGCCTGAACTGGCAGGGGTTCGACGGCGGTTCCGGCGCCCGCGCCGAACTGGCCGCCTTCTTCGACGACGTACGACAGCGGGCCGCACCGGTGCCGCGGGAGGGGTTGCCGACGTGACCGAGCTGGACTTCGCCTGCACGGGCGTACGGGCGGACCGGTACGCCGCCGGACCAACGCTGGTCTTCCGGCTGCGCATCACCGCCCCTGGCGGGGAACGGGTGCACGCCCTCGCGCTGCGCTGCCAGTTGCGCATCGAACCGGCGCAGCGGGCGTACGGCGAGGCCGAGGCGCAGGGCCTCGGCGATCTGTTCGGCGAGCGTGAGCGGTGGGGCAGCACGCTGCAGCCGATGCAGTTCGCCCAGGTGTCGCTGATGGTGCCGGGCTTCACCGGCGAGACCGAGGTGGACCTGCCGGTGCCGTGCACCTACGACATGGACGTCGCCTCGACGAAGTACTTCGAGGCCCTGGAGGACGGCGAGGCGCCGCTGCTGCTGCTCTTCTCCGGCACCGCCTTCCTCGGCCCGGCCGGCTTCCAGGTGCAGCCGGTGCCCTGGGACAAGGAGGCCGTGTGCCGTATGCCGGTGGCGGTGTGGCGCGAGACCATCGACGCCCACTTCCCGGGGTGCGGCTGGATCCGGCTCCCGCGTACGGCGCTGGAGTCGCTGCGGTCCTTCCGCAGCGCGAACGCGCTGCCCTCCTGGGAGGCGACCGTCGAGGCCCTGCTCGCCGGCGCCGCCGCCCCGGCGGGAGGTGCCGCCCGGTGACGGCCGCCACGGAACGCTTCGCGACGGCCCGTCAGGCCGCCGACGCCGTCCTGTTCGAGGGCTACGTGCTCTACCCGTACCGGGCGTCCTCGGCGAAGAACCGGATGCGCTGGCAGTTCGGGGTGCTCGTGCCCCCGGTGTGGGCGGACGCGTCCGGCGAACCCGTCCTGCAGCGGACCCAGATCCTCATGGAGCCGCGCGCGGACGCCGCGCTCCACGCGGAACTGCGCTTCCTGCACGCCCAGCGGCGCACGGTGGAACGGATCCTGAGCGACGGCGAGTTCGAGCCCACCGACGAACTCCAGCTGCCGGACCGGGTGCTGGTCCCGTGGGACGAGGGCGTGGAGGAACGCGTCGAGGTGTCCGTCGACGTCGCGGCGCTGACCGCCGAGGACGTCGTCCTGCCCTTCAGCGTCCCCGCGACGGAGGAGAGCGAGATCGTCACCGGCGCCGACGGCAGCCCCGCCGGGCGCGTCCTGCGCTGCCGGGCACGCCTGGAGGGCGTCCTGCGGATCTCCGCCGAGGAACTGCCCGGCCCCTACCGGGTGCTGAGGCTCACCGCCGTCGCGGAGAACACCGGGTGCGCCCTGGCCTCCAGCCGCGAGGAGGCACTGCCGCACGCGCTGGTCTCGGCCCATCTGATGCTGGGCCTGACCTCCGGCTACTTCGTGTCGATGACGGACCCGCCGGAATGGGCGAAGGCCGCCGTCGCCGAGTGCCGCAACGAGAACACCTGGCCGGTGCTGGCGGGCGACCACGGCGCGGCGAACGTGGTGCTCTCCTCCCCCATCATCCTGGAGGACCATCCGCGGATCGCCCCGGAGAGCCCGGGGGCGCTCTACGACGCCACCGAGATCGACGAGATCCTGGCGCTGCGCACCGCCGCCCTCACCGACGAGGAGAAGCGGCAGGCGCGCGGTACGGACGACCGGGCCGCCGCGGTGATCGACCTGGCCGAGTCCATGCCGCCGGAGGTGATGGAGCGTCTGCACGGGGCCGTGCGCGCGCTGCGCGAGGTCACCGATCCGGCAGGCCCGCCCGCCGCGGCTCCCCGGACCCCCTGGTGGGACCCCGGCGCCGACGCCTCGGTCGACCCGGCCCGGGACCGCGTGATGGTGGGCGACACCTGGGTGGCCGCGGGCAGCCGGGTCGTACTGCAGCCGGGACGGCGGCGCACCGACGCACAGGACCTGTTCCTGCACGGGCGCAGCGCCCAGGTGGAGGCGGTGCTGCACGACGTGGACGGCGGGGTGCACCTCGCGGTCACCGTCGACGGCGACCCCGGCGCGGAGATCCGCCGCGAACAGGGCCGGTTCCTGTACTTCCAGCCCGACGAACTCGCTCCCCTGGAGGACGCGTGAGCACGGGCGGCGTGCTGGTCGCCGGCATCGGCAACATCTTCCTGGGTGACGACGGCTTCGGCGTCGAAGTGGTGCGCCGGCTGTCCGGGCACCCGCTGCCCGACGGCGTCCACGTCACCGACACCGGCGTGCGGGGCGTGCACCTGGCCTACCAGCTCCTCGACGGGTACCGCAGCGTGGTCCTCGTCGACGCCGTCGCGCGCGGCGGCTCCCCCGGCACGCTGCACCTCATCGAGGCTCCGCCGCCCGGCGGCGACGGCCCGGGCGAGGCCCTCGTGGACGGGCACCGGATGACCCCGGACACCGTACTGGCGCTGCTCGACACCCTCAGCGCCGGGACGGATGCCCCCAGGCCCTCCCGGGTCCTGGTGGTGGGCTGCGAGCCGGCCTGCCTGGAGGAGGGCATCGGTCTGAGCGCTCCCGTGGCCGCCGCCGTGGACGAGGCCGTACGCCTGGTGCTGCGGGTCGTCGGTGAGGAGTGCGACCGGCCCGCGGACCCGCACGCGGTGGCCTGACCGGCCCGCCGCGCCACAGATCCCGGCAACGAGCAGAAAGGAGCACCCCGCCATGTGGAAGATCGCCCTGAGCGCGGTGGGCGCGGCCGTGGCCGCCCTCGCCTTGTCCCGCGTCCTGCCCGACGTGAAGCGCTACCTGCACATCCGGTCCATGTGAGGCCGAACGGGTAGGCCGTCGCCGCCCCGGCGGCGTGGCGGGCCGGGTGCCCCGGGCGCCGGGCCTTCAATGAGCCGCGTCAGCCGCCGGCACCGCCCACCGGGCGCGCCGGCAGCCGGGGCCCGGCCGGCACCCGCACACCGGAGAAGAGACCGATGCACGAGATGTCCATCGCAGTGGCGGTGGTGGAGCAGGTCGAGGAGGCCGCCGCCCAGCTCGCGGACGGTACGGGGGCGGCGCCCTCCGCGGAGTCCGTCCACCTGGAGGTCGGCGAACTCGCCGGTGTCGTGGCGGACGCCCTCGCCTTCAGCTTCGACCTCGCCTGCACCGGCACCGTACTGGAGGGCGCGGCCCTCACCACCGAGACCGTCCCCGGCCGGGCCCGCTGTGCGCGCTGCGCGCGGGACTGGCCCACCGGCATGCCCCCGCGGCTGACCTGTCCCGGCTGTGACAGCGCGGCGACGGAGCTGCTGTCCGGCCGTGAACTGCGGATCACCGAGGTGCGGTGGGCCGCGCAGCGCCGGCCGGCCGCCACACTCCCCGAGGAGCGCTGAGGACCATGTGCAAAGTGACCGATCTGCAGCAGTCCGTGCTCGCCAGGAACGACCGTGGCGCACAGGATCTGCGCCGGGAACTGGCCGCACGCGGAACCGTCATGGTGAACCTGCTGTCGAGCCCGGGCAGCGGCAAGACGGCGCTGCTGGAGTCGGAACTGGGGCTGGCCCGGTTGCGGGGGGTGCCGGTGGCGGCGCTCACCGCCGACCTGGCCACCGAGAACGACGCGACCCGGCTGGCCCGCTCAGGTGCCCCGGTGCGGCAGGTGCTCACCGACGGGCTGTGCCACCTGGAGTCGGCGATGGTGCGGTCGCAGGTGGACTCCTGGCTGCCGGAGGGCACGCACCTGCTGTTCGTGGAGAACGTCGGCAACCTCGTCTGCCCCGCCTCGTACGACCTCGGCGAGTCACTGCGCGTGGTGCTGGCATCGGTCACCGAGGGCGAGGACAAGCCGCTGAAGTACCCGACGGCCTTCGGCCTGGCGCATCTGGTGATCGTGACGAAGCACGACATCGCCGAGGCGGCCGGCTTCGACGAGGCGGCCTTCCTGGCGGCCGTCGCCCAGGTCAACCCGGGCGTGGAGGTGGTCGTCACGTCCACGCGGGACGGCGACGGCGCGGGCGTGCTGCTGGAGCGGGCGCTGGCCGTGCACGCGGGGGCCGCGGTCCACCGTCCGGTGATGGCGCGCACCGCCGTGGAGAACGGCCACGCGCACGGGCACACCCATGCGCACGAGCACCCGCACGAGCACCCGCACCAGGACGCCGCCGGGCACACCCACTCCGTGGGCCACACGCACTGATGCCGGGTCAGCCGGGGCCCGCGGCCCGGACCGCGCAGCGCCGCAGGGTGCTGGTCCGGGGGGTCGTGCAGGGAGTGGGCTTCCGGCCGTTCGTGTTCGGTCTGGCCCGTGAGCTGGGGCTCGCGGGCCACGTCGGCAACACCGGCGACGGGGTGGTCGCCGAGGTCGAGGGCACCCCCCGCGCGGTGGCGTCCTTCTGCACACGGATCGGCTCCGAAGCGCCGCCGCTGGCGGTGGTGGAGTCGGTCTCCCATCATCTGCTCCCCCTCGCGGGCGGCACGGACTTCACCATCAGCCCCTCGCGCCCCGGCGACGCGGCCTCCCGCACCCTGGTCTCCCCCGACACCGCCACCTGCGAGGCGTGCCTGGCCGAGCTGCGCGACCCCGCGGACCGCCGCCACCGGCACCCGTTCATCACCTGCACGCACTGCGGGCCGCGCTTCACGATCGTCACCGGCCTGCCGTACGACCGGCCCAACACCACGATGGCCCGGTTCCCGATGTGCGCGACGTGCCGGGCCGAGTACGAGGACCCCGCCGACCGCCGCTTCCACGCCCAGCCCGTCTCCTGCCACGACTGCGGTCCCCGGCTGCGGCTGGTCCTGCCCGGCACGAAGGGCGCGGACGGCACGGACGGCACGACATGGCAGGGCGAACCGCTCGCGGAGGCACGGCGGCTGCTGGCGGCGGGCGCGGTCGTCGCGGTGAAGGGCCTGGGCGGCTACCACCTGGCCTGCGACGCGGGCAACGAGGAGAGCGTACGGCTGCTGCGGGCCCGCAAGGACCGCGGCGACAAGCCGTTCGCCCTGATGGCGCGGGACGTCGCGGACGTGAAGCGGCTGGCCCAGGTCGGCCCGGCGGAGCGGGAGTTGCTGACCGGCGCGCGTCGGCCGATCGTCCTGCTGCGGCGGCGCGCGGGGGTGCGCGGGGTCGCGGAGGCCGTGGCGCCGCGGGTCGCCGACCTCGGGGTCATGCTGCCGTACACGCCGGTCCACCATCTGCTGCTGGGGCTGCCGGGCGATCCCCCGGGGCCCCGGCTGCTGGTGATGACCAGCGGCAACCTGGGCGGGGAGCCCATCGTCACCGACGACGAGCAGGCGCTGGAACGGCTGGCGGGCCTGGCCGACGCATGGCTGACGCACGACCGGCCCATCCATGTGCCGTGCGACGACTCGGTGGTGCGGATCTGCGACGGCGAGGAACTGCCCGTACGCCGCTCGCGCGGTTACGCGCCCTTCCCGGTGCCCCTGCCCGTGCAGGTGGCACCGGCGCTCGCCGTGGGCGGCGACCTGAAGAACACCTTTTGCGTGGGCGAGGGACGGCACGCCTGGCTGTCGGCCCACGTCGGCGACATGGACGACCTGGCGACGCTGACCGCCTTCACGGCCGCCGAACGCCAGTTGGAGGAGATCACCGGGGTCAGGCCCGTGCTGCTCGCCGCGGACCGGCACCCCGGTTACCGCTCGGTGGGCTGGGCCCGGCGCTCCGCGGGCGAGCGGCCGCTGCGGCTGGTGCAGCACCACCACGCGCACGTCGCGGCGGCGATGGCCGAGGCAGGGCTGGACGGGACACGTCCGGTGATCGGCGTCGCCTTCGACGGGACGGGCCACGGCGACGACGGCGCGGTGTGGGGCGGTGAGTTCCTGCTCGCCGACTACGACGGCTTCCGTCGCCCCGCGCACCTGGCGTACGTGCCGCTGCCCGGCGGGGACGCGGCGGTGCGCCGCCCCTACCGGATGGCGCTGGCGCATCTGCGGGCGGCCGGTCTGCCCTGGGCGCCGGAACTGCCCTGCACGGCCGCCTGCCCGGAGGACGAACGATCGGTGCTGGCCGCCCAGTTGGAACGGGGGCTGCACTGCGTCCCGACCTCCAGCATGGGCCGGCTCTTCGACGCCGTCGCCTCGCTGGCCGGGGTGTGCCACGAGGCGGGGTACGAAGCGCAGGCCGCCGTCGAACTGGAGGCCGCGGCGGTGGCGGCGGGCCGACTGCCCACGGAGGGCTACGCCTTCACCCTGCGCATCGGCGCCGGCGCCGACGGAGCGACCGCCTGCGACCCCGGCCCGGTGCTGGCGGCCGTCGTCGCCGACCTGCACGCGGGCGTGCCCGCCGGGGTGGTCGCCGGGCGCTTCCACCGGGCGGTGGCCGACCTGGTGCGCCGGGTGTGCGCGGCCGTTCGGGAGGCGGAGGGCACCACGACCGTGGCGCTCAGCGGCGGCGTCTTCGCCAACGCCCTGCTGTCCTCCGCGTGCGCGCGGGACCTGCGCGAGGACGGGTTCACGGTGCTGCGCCACCGGCTCGTCCCGCCCAACGACGGAGGCCTGGCGCTCGGCCAGTTGGTCGTCGCCGCCCGCGGCGGCCCCACGAACCCCCACCCACAGCGAGGAGACAGCTGATGTGCCTGGCGGTACCCGGCAAGGTGCTGGAGATCGAGGAACGGGACGGCACCAAGATGGCGACCGTCGACTTCGGCGGCGTGGTGAAGGACGTGTGCCTGGAGTACCTGCCCGACCTCCAGGTCGGCGAGTACGCCATCGTCCACGTCGGCTTCGCGTTGCAGCGGCTCGACGAGGAGTCGGCGCGGCAGACGCTCGCCCTCTTCGGGAACCTCGGGCTGCTGGAGGAGGAGTTCGGCGACCCCTGGCAGCAGGCGGCCGCCGAGGCGGGAACGACGGCGGAGGCGGAGCGGTGAAGTACATCGACGAGTTCCAGGACCCGGAGCTGGCGCGGAGGCTGCTGGACGACATCCACGCGACCGTGACCAGGCCCTGGGCGCTGATGGAGGTGTGCGGCGGCCAGACCCACACCATCATCCGGCACGGCATCGACCAGCTCCTGCCGAAGGAGGTGGAGCTCATCCACGGCCCCGGCTGCCCGGTCTGCGTGACCCCGCTGGAGGTCATCGACAAGGCACTGGAGATCGCCTCCCGCCCCGGGGTGATCTTCTGCTCCTTCGGCGACATGCTGCGCGTCCCCGGCACCGGGCGCGACCTCTTCGGCGTCCGCGGCGAGGGCGGTGACGTGCGCGTCGTCTACTCCCCGCTGGACGCCCTGCGGATCGCCCGGGAGAACCCCGACCGCGAGGTCGTCTTCTTCGGCATCGGGTTCGAGACCACCGCCCCGCCCAACGCGATGACGGTGTACCAGGCCCGGAAGCTCGGCATCGCCAACTTCAGCCTGCTGGTGTCCCACGTGCGCGTCCCCCCGGCGATCGAGGCGATCATGCGCTCGTCGGACTGCCGCGTGCAGGGGTTCCTGGCGGCCGGTCATGTGTGCAGCGTGATGGGGACGGAGGAGTACCCGGAGCTGGCGGACGGGTTCGGTGTGCCGATCGTCGTCACCGGCTTCGAACCGCTGGACATCCTGGAGGGCGTACGCCGGGCGGTGCACCAGCTGGAGCGCGGCGAGTACCGGGTGGAGAACGCCTACCCGCGCGCCGTGCGCCCGGAGGGCAACCCCGCGGCGAAGGCGATGCTCGCGGACGTCTTCGAGGTCACCGACCGCGCCTGGCGCGGCATCGGGGTCATCCCCGACAGCGGGTGGCGGCTGTCGGAGCGGTACCGCGAGTACGACGCCGAGCACCGGTTCTCCGTCACGGGCATCACCACGCGGGAGCCGGCCGCCTGCCGCAGCGGCGAGGTCCTGCAGGGCCTGATCAAGCCGCACGAGTGCGAGGCGTTCGGCGGTGCCTGCACGCCCCGCACGCCTCTGGGCGCCACGATGGTCTCCAGCGAGGGGGCCTGCGCCGCGTACTACCTCTACCGCCGGCTCGGCGGGACCAGCGCACCCCTGGAGGCGAGCCCCGTTGGCTGACATCGCAGAGACCCTCGCCGCCCCGGACTTCTCCGGCTGGACCTGCCCGGCGCCGCTGCGCGACCAGCCACGGGTGGTGATGGGCCACGGCGGCGGGGGCGCGCTGTCCGCGGAACTCGTCCGGTACGTCTTCGCCCCCGCCTTCGGCGGCGAGGTGCTGGCCGGGCTCGCCGACTCCGCGGCCGTGACGCTGGGCGGGGCCCGGCTGGCGTTCTCCACCGACTCCTACGTGGTGCGGCCGCTGTTCTTCCCCGGCGGCAGCATCGGCGACCTCGCCGTCAACGGCACGGTCAACGACCTGGCGATGAGCGGGGCCAGGGCCGCCTACCTCTCCTGCGGCTTCATCCTGGAGGAGGGGGTGGAGATGCCGCTGGTGGCGCGGGTCGCCGAGGCGCTCGGCGCGGCCGCGCGCACCGCCGGGGTGGAGGTCGTCACCGGCGACACCAAGGTCGTCGAAGCCGGCCACGGCGACGGGCTGTACATCAACACCGCGGGCATCGGTCTGATCCCCGACGGTGTCGACATCCGTCCGCAGCGCGCGGCGCCGGGCGACGTGGTCATCGTCAGCGGGGAGATCGGGGCGCACGGCGTCGCCGTGATGAGCGTGCGCGAGGGCCTGGAGTTCGGGGTCGAGATCGAGAGCGACACGGCGGCGCTCGGCGGGCTCGTCGAGGCCGTGCTGCGCGTCACGACGGACGTGCACGTGCTGCGCGACCCCACGCGTGGCGGTCTGGCGGCGGCCCTCAACGAGATCGCGGCCGCCTCGGGTGTCGGTGTCGTCCTGCAGGAGCGGGCGGTGCCCGTGCCACCCGCGGTGGCCAACGCCTGCGCGGTGCTGGGCCTGGACCCGATGTACGTCGCCAACGAGGGCAGGCTCGTCGCCTTCGTGCCCCGCGCGGTGGCCGAGAAGGTGCTGGCCGCGATGCGCGCGCATCCGCTCGGCGCGGACGCGGCGGTCATCGGGGAGTGCGTGGCGGACCACGCGGGCATGGTCGTCGCCCGTACGGGCCTGGGCGGGACGCGGGTGGTGGACCTGCCGCTGGGCGAGCAGTTGCCGCGCATCTGCTGACCGCGGACCGGATCCGGCCGGTCCGCGGACGCGGGCCGGCCGGGCACGTCCCGCGCACCGCACCGCCCATCGTCGACGAGCCCCCGGGGAGGACGGCGTCGCATTCCGGCATCCGGCCGAGCGGACCGACGAGGACGGCGGACGGGGCCGGTTCGAGCGGCTCGCCGAGGCGACGTCCAACTTCACGGCGTCGCCGCTCTTCTACTGCCTCTGCCTGCTCCTGGTGGCCGGCTTCCTCGTCGTCCACGCCCTCGGGCTGCCCTTGAAGTGGCAGCTGTTCGCCGCGGATCTGATGACGGCGGTCACGCTGCTGCTGCTCGCCCTGCTCAAGAACGCCGAACGCCGCGCCGAGCACGCCGTCCAGCGCAAGCTGGACGCGATCGCCGCCGCGCTGCTGGAGCAGGGCGGCAGCTCCCACGAGGCACGGGACGCGCTGCGTGAGGTGATCGGCCTCCACGAGGAAGCATGCCCCCCTATTTTCTGATGCTCCGTCAATCTTGTTCCGGCAGCGTATCCCTGTCGGCCCGTCACCTGATTGCGGGTAAGGCAGCCCACTTTCGCAGGCGATCGTCCGCAGGGGGCGTGACCTGCGGTGACGTGGCGAGCCGGGGCCGGGCGGGGACGCGTTCGGCGCCGTGAGCACCGCTTTCGGGTGGCAGGCCCCACACGGTGCTGTTTTGCTCCGCGTGGAGCGGACACCCTGGGACCGCTCCTCTCCCTGCCCGTTCGACCTGGAGCTGCCTCATGCCTACAACACGCGTTCTTGGCGGTGTCGCCATGGCCGCGGCCGTCATCGGTCTCACCGTTCCCACCGCCTCCGCCTCCGCCCCTGCCTCCGACTTCCCCAATGCATGGGTCACCCCCTACTACGCCGTCCCCGGAATGCGGCTGATGGTCACCACCACGGCCTGCGGCCGTGACGCCAACTACTCCAAGGGCCAGTCCGAAGCCGGCGGCCAGGTCAACCTGCTGCCCCTGGGCAGGGGCGGCGGCCTGCTGGCCGGCAGCTTCCGGGTGCCGAAGCACACCCGGCCGGGCTGGTACACCGTGACGCTGCGGTGCCCGCCGCGCGTCCAGACCACCGCCTCCTTCCGGGTGGTCAGGGGCTTCGCGCACGGGTTCTCCGGCCGCGACTGCGACGACGACTTCGGTCCCGTCGGCCGGCGGTCCGCCCGACGCTGACCCCCGGTGCCCGGGTCCTCGGACCGCTGCCCCGGCCGCCGCTCAGGATGACGGTGGCGCGGCCGGGGCAGCGGGGGCACGGGACAGCGGGTGAAGGTCCGGGGAACGCTCCCGCACCGACCTTTTTCACGCTTCCGGGTGGCGATCGGCGTCCGGACGGAAGAGTGTGGAGGGAAAGAGGGGGCGCGCGGCCCGCGAGGCGGCGCCGAGGCGGTGGCGGCGCGTGAGCGAGGAGACGGACATGCGAGAGAACGAGATGGGTGACGAGGTCTACCAGCCCGACGGGTCAGAGGTACAGGACGACGCCGGGCTGCTGGAGCCCGAGGACACCCTGGACTACCACGGTGTCGACCAGATACTCGACGAGGGCTACTCACCGCCGGAGCGGCCCTGGGCGGTGAACAAGCCCGCCATCACCGCGGCGGGCCGCCTGCGGGGCGAGACGCTCGACGAACGCCTGGCCGAGGAGCTCCCGGACCTGCCGGTCCCCGACGGGGACGGCATCGGGGACGCGTGGGACACCGACGGGGAGCTGATCGACGGCGAGGTCGGGGGCCCGCGCGCCGGGCGTCTGGTCGCCCCCGACGAGGGCGCGCACTACGAGACCGAGGGCATGGTCGCCCAGGACATCGGCATCGACGGGGCGGCCGCCTCCGCCGAAGAGGCCGCGATGCATCTCGTACCGGAGTCCGAGGAGTACTGACCCCCCCTGACCCGGTCGCGCCGGGACCCGGTGGCGCGGACCCGGTCGCGCGGGTCACCCGGCCGGGGGGCGGTCCTTGCGCATGTCCGGCCCGCCGCCGGTCACCGTCCCGCATGCGGACTCCTCGCCGCTCTGCAGGGGCGGAGCGCCGATGGCGCAGTAGTGCTTGCACGCCGGAGCCGGCTTGGCCGGCTCCTCGGGGGTCTCGCGGAGCACGTCGGAACGGATGCCGAACCAGGCGAGGAGCGAGCCCACCACGAGCATCCCGGCGCAGATCGTCACGGCGACCCGGAACCCGTGGCCGAAGGCCGCCGGGTCCTCGTAGTCGTCGCCGGAGAGCCCGGCCATGAGCGGCAGGGCGGCCACCGCGAGGAGGCCCGCCGCACGGGCCACGGCGTTGTTCACACCGGACGCGGTGCCCGCGAGCCGTACCTCGGCGGCGCCGAGGACGGTGGCGGTGAGCGGGGCGACCGTGGCCGCCAGGCCCAGGGCGAAGACGCACACCGCGGGCAGGACGTCGGCGACGTACGACGCCTCCGCGCCGATCCGCAGCATCAGCAGCAGGCCGACGGCGGAGACCGCCGGCCCGACCGTCATGGGGATCCGCGGCCCGATGCGCTCGGCGAGCCGACCCGCGCGCTCGGACAGCGCCAGCATGATGACGGTGATGGGCAGCAGCGCCGTCCCGGAGGCCAGGGGGGAGTACCCGGCCTCGGTCTGCAGCTCGAGCACCAGGAAGAAGAACAGGCCGCCGAGCGCCGCGTAGACCGCGAAGGTGACCAGGTTCGCGGCGGTGAACTGGCGATTCGAGAAGAGCCTCGGCGGCAGCATCGGGTGCGGGCTGCGCCGCTCGGTCACCACGAACCCCGCGAACGCGGCCAGGCCCGCCACGCCGGAGACGCAGACGGCGGCGATGTCCGGGTGGCTTCCGCCCGCGGAGATCAGGGCGTAGGTGACCCCGGCGAGGCCGACCGCACCGAGCACCGCGCCCGCGACGTCGAAGCCGCCGGTGACGCTCTCGTCGCGGCTCTCCGGGACGTGCCGGGAGGCGACCGCGATGACCAGGACGGCCAGCGGGAGGTTGATGAAGAACACCCAGCGCCAGCTGACGGCGTCGACCAGCCAGCCGCCGAGCAGCGGCCCCAGCGCCCCCGCGATGCCGCCCAGGCCCGACCACACGCCGATCGCGCGGGCCCGGTCCTGGGACGCGAAGGACGCCTGGATCAGGGCCAGCGACCCGGGGGTGAGCAGCGCCCCGCCGACACCCTGCAGGGCGCGGGCGGCGATCAGCACCTCGATGCTGGGGGCGATGCCGCACAGCAGGGAGGCCAGCGCGAACCACACCGTACCGATCATGAAGACCTTGCGCCGCCCGAAGCGGTCGCCGAGCGAGCCGCCCAGCAGGATGAGCGCGGCGAGGGTCAGCGTGTAGGCGTTGATCGTCCACTGGAGACCGGCGAGCGTGGCGCCGAGCTCCTTGCCGATCGTCGGGAGCGCGACGTTGACGACGGTGCCGTCGAGGAGGGTCATGCCCGAGCCCAGGACCACCGCCGCGAGGACCCATCGCCCGCTCGCCCCGCCCAGCGTCAGCGTCCCGGCCCGGTCCGTCGCGCCCGCGGCTTCCGTCATCCCAGCCTCCGCCATCCCCCGCCGTCCCCCGCGGGTCGTCACCGAATCTACTCCGGGGGCCGGGGTATCGCGTGGCGGTGGGATCCCTCCACGGACTACCTTGGCGCCGGTCGACGATCATCGCGTACCAGGGGGCAGCATGCGCAGGCTGACGTATTTCGTGGCGTCCACGATCGACGGGTTCGTGGCCGGGCCGGAGGGCGAGTACGACTTCCTCGCGGCCGTGGGCGACCACATGGAGACGGTCCTCGCCGAGTACCCGGAGACCCTGCCGGCGCAGGCCCGCGGCCCGCTGGGCATCGCCGACGCGCCGAACCGGCGGTTCGACACGGTGCTGATGGGCCGGGCCACGTACGAGGTGGGGCTGCCCTTCGGGCTGACCAGTCCCTATCCGCACCTGCGGCAGTACGTGGTGTCCGGGAGCATGACGGCGAGCCCGGACCCCGCGGTGGAGCTGGTCTCCGGTGACCCGCTGGAGTTCGTGCGCGGGCTGAAGCGGCGGGACGGGGCTGGCATCTGGCTGTGCGGGGGCGGCCGGCTGGCGGCCTCGCTGCGCCCGGAGATCGACGAGCTGGTCGTCAAGCTCAACCCCGTGGTCGCGGGCGCCGGCGTCCCGCTGTTCGCGGGCGGTTTCGCCCCGCAGGCGTACGACGTGACCGAGGTGCGGACGCACAAGAACGGCGTGCTGATGGTGACGTACGCCCGCCGGGAGGACTGAGCGGCGTCCGGGGCGCCGCCACCCGGGAATCCCGCGTCGCGGTGGGCGTTGCACCAAAGGTGATCGCACCGCAGCTCCCCCCGATTCCGTTCTCGATCCTCGACCGCTCCCCCGTCCGCGAGGGCGCCGAGCCCGCGCAGGCGTTGCGGGACACGGTGTGGCTGGCGCGGCACGCCGAGGAACTGGGCTACCGGCGCTTCTGGGTGTCGGAGCACCACGGGGTGCCGGGGGTGGCGGGATCCTCGCCGGTGGTGCTGGCCGCGGCGGTCGCCGCAGCCACGTCCCGGATCCGG
>NZ_JARAVO010000194.1:0-18693 GCF_033792805.1 Streptomyces sp. PA03-1a | reverse complement strand
CCACCAGATACGACAAGCGCGGCTACGTCTACCTCGGCACCGCCACCGCAGCAGCACTCGCCATCTGGCTCCGCACATGATCGCCCGGACAAGTCCTAGGTGCGCTGTGCGGGGTCGCCGGCTTCGGCCGCCCCGGCCGGTACCGAGGGGGCGGTGTCCGCGAGGGTGCGCAAGTGCGGCCGGCGGTCGCGGCGGAGGTCCCCGGCGACGAGGGCGACGACCGCCGCGGAACCCACGAACTCCAGCAGGCTCTGGGACGTGTCCACGAGGGACTGCGGCACCGTGCCTGCCGCGTGCGCCCACAACTCCGTGAGCGCCGACGGCATCATGAACAGCGACAGACCCACGGAGAAGCCGGTCGCGACGGGGCGGCGCCGGGTGGCGAGGAACACGCCGGCCCCGCACAGCACCGTCAGGCAGGCCCACTGGTAGGGGGCGGAAACGCCGAGGACCGCCCGCCCGGTGCCCTTGCCGACGAGCAGCTCGCCGAGCGTGCCGGGGCCCACCTCGAAGGCCGTCACCGCGTTCCGGCCGATGTAGAAGACGTTGAGCACCGCCAGCAGCAGGCCGGAGGTCGTGGCCGTGACCTTCACCGGGCGGATCCCGCCACCGGAGACCGCGTCCGCGGCGGAGGCCTCGTACTCCATCTGCCGCGCCAGGACCAGGAGCCCGCCGAGGACGAGGGCCAGCACCACGGCGACGGCGGCGGTGCCGCCGACGGCGCTCACCGAGGCGCCCTTGAGCGTGCCGAACCACGGGTCGGAGGGCGAGTCGAGCAGGAAGTACCAGACCGCGGGCAGCCGGAAGCCGAACGTCACCGCGCACGCGGTCACCAGCAGACCGCCGGCGCCCCGGGTCTGATGGAGCGTCGCCAGCCCGGCGGCCAATTGCAGCGCCGCAAGGCCGAGGTCCAGCGAGGACGTCGCCGACAGGCCGGGCGCGTCACCGGCCGTCCACAGCGCCCATGCACCCGGCAGGCCGCGCACGACGACGTCGCGCACGAGCCAGATCGCCGTCTGGGCGAACAGCGCGAGGCTCAGCACGGCCATGGTGACGCGCACCTGATGAAACGACACGCGCGGATGGTTCACGGTGTGCGGTCTCCTTCGACCTCGGACGGCGGTTGACGCACCAGGGACCGCGCGGCACGGCGATGCGCGAGGCACAGGGGGCGGCGGGCCATCAGCATGACAAAGCGTCAGAGGCGATGGCCAACACCCCTGAGATATCGGCACATCCCTTCCATCGCCGGGCGCGGATCTTCCAATCGGTCGTGCCGGGAAGCCCGGTCGGGCGGGACCCGCGTCAACCGGCCGAGGACGATTCGTCAACGCACAGTCGACGAGGCGTGAACACCCACCGGGTTGACTGATGGGAGCGACAGCACACCACGAACGAAGACGACGGAACGGACACATGGTGGACGTCAAGAACTTCCAAGGGCGCCGTGGAAGCGCCGGCAGGCGGATCTATTTCCCGTGCGCCGGCGGCACGGGCTGAATGCATGCGCATCTATTTGGGTGCCGAGAATTTCTGCGGTGTCATCGGTCGGTAACCGATCACGGATGAGGTCGTCACAGGGTCCCTGCGTGCCTGGTCCGGTACCGGGTGAGCGGCCAGAGTGAGGGACATGGCGGGGAGGGGCCTCGCCGGCGTCAAGAAATTGGGGTTATTCCGATGCAGGTTTCGACTGTCCGCCGTGCCGTTCCCGTTCTCGCTCTGGTCGTGGCCGGTTTCGCCGTGACGGCGTGCGGACCGGATACGAAGGACGCTTCCGGAGCCGGCTCCTCCCCGTCCTCCGCGGCGGCGCCCTCCGGGATCACGTCACCGGCCCGCGGAAATTCGGGCGACGCCGGTTCGGACGGGGAGGACCGGGATTCCGAGGCCGGGTCGTCCGACCGTTCCGCGGGACAGGATTCCGTCGCCGATTCCGGCTCGGGGCGTGAGGGCGGAGCACAGCGGTGCGCGTCCTCACAGCTCTCGGTTTCCATCGGGGACAAGGAATCCGGCGCGGGCACGACGCATTTCCAGCTGGTCTTCCGGAACACGGGCAGGGCGGCGTGCACGCTCACGGGCTTCCCCGGGGTGTCCTTCCACGGGCGTGACGGCGGGCAGGTGGGCAACGCCGCGGAACGCACCACGGGGACGCCGGTCGCCACGGTGACCCTGGAACCGGACGCCCGCGCCGTCGTCGACGCGCAGGCGCCGAACGGGCAGGCCGGGTACTCCGACGACGCGTGCGCGCTGCGGAGCGTCAACTACCTCGGCGTGTTCCCGCCCGGTTCGAAGGACCAGATCAACGTGGCGTGGAAGGCCTCGCAGTGCAGCGGCCGGGGCGCGGGCGGCCTGAAGGTCGGCCTGAAGGTCGGCCCGGTCCGGCCCGCCCGCTGACCCGCGCGTCCCGGGGGGGGGTCCGGCCACCGGGCCGGCGGCCGGATCCCCCCAGGCGGCCCGGGGCCGTGACGCATGGAAGCGGAGTGCCGGTCCCACGCTCCACGCGGACGCCGATCTGGCACGGTCGTACTATTCGGTGAGCGGTGCCGTCGGAAATAATGCCGACGAGCAGCCGTCGACGCGCCCGTGGCGTGTCGTACGAGCTGTGCCCGCCCCCGCCGTGCGGTGTTGCCGTCGGCTGACGCGCACTCCCGGCGCCGGGCGCACCCGGTCGTGAACGACCTCGCGGGCAATGAGGCCCGTCTCGGTGACAACCTTGTCAGAGGTGCCGGAGCGCGCTGTGGCCCTCTTGGGCACGGGGCGCCCTGGTGCGGCGTCCGCATCGTCGGGAATCGGCTGAGGTGCTCGGCATCCCTTTGCGGGTGTGTAGACCGGGCGGCCGATCGGGGGTGAACAACATCAATTCAGGTTTCACGTCGATCGCTCAACGCGTTCTGCGGCGGGTGACGGGGCGATCGCGGGAGGATGCGGGTGGAAGGTCAGCGGACGGCGGGCTCGATGAATTCATGGCCGGTTCACGACAGCGCGATAAAGTACCGGGAGAGAATGAGCCTCACGGCCGAACAGGCACAAGTTTCTGAGCGCCATTTCACGCAATGGGAGCGGGGTCCGTTCTCCCACCTCATACGCCTGGCCGTTCCTCGTCCCGCCGTTCACCGCGGTTTTCGATTCGCCGCGAACGGGCACCTCATCGACGGCCTGCTGTCCGCCCAGGTGTACTGCGATTCGCTGACCGGGGTATCGGGCAACAACCACGACCGTGATCCGATCGTGGCCGATCTGGTGACCTCGGGATGGATCGAGTTCCTGGGCGGGAAGAAAAGGCATGCGGTCAGGCCCGGGCAGATCTGCATACGCGACACCAAGTCCTCCTGGGAGTTCTCCTGCTCGCCGGCGACGACCGCGCACGTCATATCGATCCCGCGGCACCTCGTCGTTCCGCGCCTCGGATCGCTCAAGGCGCTCGGCGACGCGTACGTGTCGGACGTCGACGTCCCCGAGGTCCGGTTCTTCGTCAACTTCCTTGAAACGATCAAGAGGAGCAGCGGCGAACTGGCGGGTTCGGTCGCCGCGCAGCGGATGGCCAGGGACGCCGTGGCCACCCTGTTCTCCCGGATCATCTCGGAGCGCCCCGGTCCTGGGCTGGACGACCACCCCAGGGCCGTCGTGGTCGCCGCCAAGAACGTCATAGAGAAGCACCTGGAGAGCGGTGACCTGTCCCCTCCGATGGTCGCCCGGAGCGTCGGGGTGTCCCTGCGGACGCTGCACCGGTGCTTCTCGGCGTCGGACGACTCCGTCATGGCGTTCGCCCGGCGGAGGCGGCTGCAGAGGGCGCACGACGAGCTCATGAACGTGGGCGGCGCGGCCGGGATGTCGGAGATCGCGGCGCGTTGGCACTTCTCGGACGCCAGTCACTTCATCAGGCACTTCAAATCGTTCTACGGGGCCACTCCGGCCGCCTACTTGAGAGACCAGAGAAAGGTCGGTCCGTCATGACCCGAGTCCAGGACCCGCTCGCGCCGGTCGCATCCGCCTACACCGACGTCGTGGAGGGACTGGCCGGCGCGGCCACCGGACGCACCCGCAGGGGTGCGGGCGGCACCCTGCTGGCCGTCACCGGGGCGCCGGTCGCCTCGCTGAACGGCATCCTCGCCCCGGCGCTGGAACCGGATGCGGTAGAGATGGCCGCGCTGGCGGCCTCCGAGCCGTGGGACGTCCCCTGGAGCATCTACGTGCGCGGGGTGCCCGGAGCCGAGGTCACCGAGGTGGCGGCACAGTACGGGCTGACCCGGTTCGACCGCACACCGCTCATGATCAGGAACGCAGCCGAGGGAATGCCGCCGGAGCCCGTCGACGGGTCCCTGACCGTCCGCGCGCTGGGCGGCGGCGAACTCGGCCTGTACGCCGAGGTGATGGCGGAGGGCTTCGAGGCACCGTACGAGTTCTTCGGCATGTTCGCCGATCCGGCCGTCGCCCGCATCGAGGGGTTCACCTGCTACCTGGCCGAGGTGGACGGCGTGCCGGTGGGGACGGGGCTGGGAGCCGTGTCCGGCGGTCTGACGGGGATCTTCAACATCTCCACGCTCCCGGAGTACCGGCGCCGCGGCTACGGGAGGGCCGTCACCATGGAGATCGTGCGTGCGGGCCATGCCGCAGGTGCCACCACCGCGTACCTCTACGCGAGCAGCATGGGCGAATCCGTGTACGCCTCGGCCGGCTTCCGCACCGAGGAGCAGCTGACCATGATCTCGGCCCCGCCGCAGGCGTGACGACCGGTGCGGCCCGGCCCGGACGGTGTCCCGCGCCGCCGCGCCGGGCCGGGGCACCTGGAGTCCCCGCCCTTCACGGCCGCCGGGGGAAGTCGTGCACCATCGCCACCCTCGGCTCCAGGACCTGCCGCGGCACCGTGTGGTCCGTGTGGACCGCCACCGGCATGGTCACCACGACCTCCAGCGAGGGTTTGAGCTCCCCGCCGAGGGCGGACCGGGTGTCCGCGCTGGATCGGGGCTCGCCCTGCCGGGTACCGATCACGAGGGGAACGGTCAGACCGCGGTCCGCCAGGGCTCCTCCGAGGTACCCGGCCGGCAGTGACTCGTGGGGGAGCAGGCAGGACAGGACCGCGGAAAGGAGCCGGTGCTCGTCCTCGGCGCGGTCGGCCCACGCCGTGAGCAGGTACGACAGCCGGAACCAGCGGGGCGGTCGCCGATGCGCGGTGAACGTGCCGGCGGGATCGCGCAGTGCCGCCGCACCGTGCTCCCGAGCGGCCGTCTCCTCCCGCACGTCGTAGAGGTGCGCGTTCACGGTGGGAGCCCCGCGCCGGGTCGCCCAGGCGCGGGTGGGAGCGTCGAAGACGATGTCCGCGGTCCCGCCGGGCAGCGCCCGCGCGGACAGCAGGCGCCGCAGCGCCTCGTCGACCTCGTGGATCACCGGTGGGCTTCCGGGGTGCCGGCGCGTGCGCCCGTTGTGAGGCGGGGCCGCGGCCGCCGGGTGATCACCCCGGCCGCCCTTCCTGCCGTAGCTGCCGCACTTGTCATACCTGTCGTACCTGTCGCGTGTGCCGCCATCGTCGTCACCGTCCTGTCCCACGCGTCCCGGGCGCCGGGCCGGTGGGGGTCCGGCCCGGCGCCCGACCGGCCGTCAGTCCTTGCTGTCCTTGGCCTTCGTGCCGTCGGGGGCGACGGCGAACCAGGTGCCGCCGACGCCCTCGCCCTTGGTGTCCCCGGCCGCCGTGTCCTTGGAGAACTTGTAGACCGGCCAGCCCCCGATGGTCAGCTGATGCGTGCCGTCGGGCCTGGTGACCGCGGAGATCGTGGTGCTGTCCAGCCCCTTGAAGGTGATCTCGTCGTTGACGAGGACGGGCGGCCAGGTGACCGCGCAGGCGTCGACGCAGGTCGCCTTCGAGGGATGGGCGGAGTCCGGGTCGAAGCGGTAGAGCGTCCTGCCCTCACCGTCCACCACGGTGCTGCCGAGACCGTCGTTGTGGCCGAGCTGCACGGTGGCGGGCCAGTAGCCCCCCGACGGGTTGGTCGCCCCGGCCCCCTGACCGCCGGAGGCGCCGTTCCCGGTACCGCCGTTCGCGGTACCGCCGGATCCGGCGTCCTGCGAGGCGGCGGCGGGTGCGGCGGGAGCCTGGGACGCGGATCCGCCGTCGGGGTCACCGCATCCGGCGAGCAGCAGGACACCTCCGAGTGCTGCGGCCATGCCGAGCGATGCGTAGGAACGCGACATTGCTTCTTCCCTTGCTGTGTTCGTACGAGCAGGTGTACATGGCACGCGGGGGCGCAGCGCCCACGGGACGCTGCCGTGCCACCGACAGACAACCGAACGGGCATCCACGTTCCATGGACGTCTCGTTGACGATCCGTTCACGGGCGACCCGGCGCGGCTCCCGGGGGCGGCCGGGGAGGCGGGACCTCACCGCCCCCGTCCAACTCCTTGATCCTGGTCCGGATGTCGTCGCCCCGCCCGTGGCCCATCGCGTCGAAGACGTCCAGGGCGTCGCCCCAGGCGTCCCGCGCGTCCGCCGGCCGGCCCATGCTCAGGTAGGTGTCGCCGAGCCGGCCGAGGGTGTCGGCACTGCCGTACAGGACGCCGATCGCGCGGTAGCGGGAGAGGGCTTCCCGGTAGGCGGACACGGCCTTCTCGTGCTGGCCCAGTCGATGGTGGGCATAGCCGATGCTGTCGTGGGTGTCCGCCGAGCCGCACACGTCACCGACCGCGTCGTGCAGGGGCACGGCCTCCCGGCAGTGGACCAGGGCCTGGTCGTACTGTCCGAGCAGGGCGTGGTACCAGCCGACCGCGTTGAGCGAGCGTGCCGTCGTCACGGCGTCGCCGCTCGCCCGGCTCAACTCCAGCGCCCGTGAGGCGTGGTCCAGCGCGCCGCGTACGTCGCCCTGGCGCTCGGCCAGCCATCCGGCCTGGCGGTAGGCGTTCCCGGCGGTGGCGGCGTCCCCGGTGCCGACGAACAGCTCCACCGAGCGCGCCATGTGCGCACGGGCCTCCTCCATGCGGCCGAGCGTCGCCGTCGCCCGGGCGAGCCCCAGGAGGGTGTGCGCCTCGGCGAGCAGGTCCCCCAGGCGGCGCGTCGCGCCCAGGGCCGCCCGGTGGGTCTCCTCTATCTCGTGCCATCCGAACCGGCGGTCCAGGTAGGGCCTGACGGCCCAGGCGAGTCGCCACGCGTGCGTGTCGAAGGACCGGTCGGAGGCCAGGCCAACGCAGGCGACCAGCGCGGCGTGCTCGGCGTCGAACCATCGTCGTGCCGCTTCGCCGCCGCCCCCGCGGGCGAACTCCTCGACGTACGCGCCCGGCGACGCCGGGGGTATGCCGATGTCGTCCCGGCCCGAGGTGAAGAGCCGCCTCGCGTGGCCGGCGCTGTGCAGGTAGTGGTCCAGCAGCCTGCGGCGCCCCGCGTCCTGCTCGTCCTCCGTCTCCGTCGAGTCGAGCAGTTCGGATGCGTACGCGCCCAACAGGTCGTGCGAGACGAACCGGCCGGGGCTGCGCTCGTCCACGAGGTGGGCCTGGAGCAGTTCGTCCAGCAACCGGCGCGTGTGCGCCATGGAGAACCCGCCGAGGCTCGCCGCGGCACCCGTCCCGGCGTCGGGGCCGGGATGGAGCGCGAGCATCCGGAACAGCCGCGCGGCATCGGCGCCGAGGGCGCGGTAGGAGCAGGCGAAGGCGGCGCGGACGTCGGCCGCGGCGTCGCCGCTGCGGAAGGCGTCGAGGTCACCGGCGCTGCCGTGCAGTTCCGCCGCGATGACCGACAGCGGCATGGCCGGGCGGGTCACCGCACGGCCGGCGGTGATCGCCAGCGCCAGCGGCAGCCGGCAGCACATCGCGACGATGTCCGCGACCGCCTCGGGCTCGGCCGCCGTCCTGGTACCTCCGAGACGACGTGTCAGGAGGCTGTGCCCCTCCGACGCCGACAGCACGTCCAGGGGGATCGGCCGGGCACCGTCGACGGCCACCAGGCCGGCCATCTGGTCGCGGCTGGTCACGATCACCAGGCATCCGGGCGCCCCCGGCAGCAGGGGCCGGACCTGGGCGGCGTCGCGCGCGTTGTCCAGGAGCAGCAGCACGCGCTTGCCGGCGAGCCAGGTGCGGTGCAGGGCCGCCAGCGCGTCGACGTCCTGCGGCTCGCTCCCGACGGTGGCACCCAGGGCGTCCAGCACCGTGCGCAGGGCCTGTTCCGGGCCGAGCGGAGGACCCGCGTGGTCGAAGCCCCGCAGATTGAGGTAGATCTGCCCGTCGGGGAAGCCGTCGGCGACCTGCCGGGCCCAGTGGACGGCGAAGGCCGTCTTCCCGACGCCCGCCATGCCGGTGACGACGCTCACCGCCGCCGCCCCGCTCTCCGCCGGCAGGCCCGTCGCGGCGGACAGTTCGGCCTCCCGGCCGACGAACGTCGCGGGGCCCGCGGGCAATTGGGCCGGCGTCGCCGCCGCGGTGGGAACCTGCCCGCGGGCGGTGTCCACCTGCTCCGTACGGGTCTGCTCCGTACGGGCCTGTTCCGTGCGGGCCTGGGCCGTACCCGTCCGGGCCGCCGGGGCGACGAGGTCGCCGTCCGCACGCAGCACGCGCTGGAACATCCGCTGGAGGCCCGGGCCGGGGTCGACGCCGAGCTCCTCCGCCAGCAGTTCCTGTCCCTCCCGGTAGGTGGCCAGGGCCGCCGCCTGCCGTCCCGACCGGTAGAGGGCGAGCATCAGCATCTCCCGGAACCGCTCGTCGAGCGGGTGCTCGCTCACGAGGCCGGTCAGCTTGCCGACCGCCTGCACGTGCGAACCGAGGTCGATCTCGGCCCTCATGAGCATCGCCTCGCCGGACAGCCGTTGTTCACCGAGCCTGTGCCGCTGGGAGTCCGCGTACGCGCCCCGGACTCCCGACAGGGCGGATCCCTGCCACAGCGCCAGGGCCGCACGTGCGTGCCCGGCCGCCTCCTTCGGGCTCCCCGCGTCGAGGGCGCGCTCCGTCCGGGTGAGCAGCTCCTGGAAGATCCCGAGGTCGAGTCCGTCCGGTGGCATGCGGAGCTGGTAACCGCGTCCCACGGACTGGATCGTGGAGGACGCGCCCTCCCCACCGGGGTCCAGTGCCCGGCGCAGCCGGTGCACATAGGTGCGCAACGTGCCCAGCGCCGAAGCGGGCGCCCGCGTGCCCCACACCGCGTCGATCAGTTCGCCGGCCGAGACCTGGGCACCGTCGGCCAGCAGGAGCGCGGCCAGCACCGCCCGCTGCTGGGGCGGTCCCAGGTCGACCTCGTCCGCACCCCGCCATGCCCTGACCGGCCCCAGGACGGCATAACGCAACTGGTCCTTCAATGGTCTTCCTTCTGGGCATCCCTGATGCCACGCCGTGTGCGGCGGGCCGCCCGCGCCGTGGCCGGCCCGCGCGAACCGCCTTACGTGCCGGTCGGTCGCCAGGTCCAGCTCGGCCGCTGGTAGGCGATCCCGAAGCCGTACCGCAGCATGTTCCGGTAGGAGGGGTTCGGGTCTTCCGGGGTCGAGGGCCCGGTCTCCACGACGAGCCACTCGCAGCCCGCCTCGCGGGCCGCCAGGGCCCGGGCGTGGATGAGGGCCCCCTGCGCCCCGAGGTTGCGCGCCTGCGGCAGGGTCCCTCCCGCGAAGAGGGAGGCCACCCGGCCGTGGATGCGGAGGTTGCCTCCCGCGACGATCTTCCCCCCGCCGTCCCTCACGCCGAAGGGACGCCATGAGGGATGCCCTGCCGTGGCGACGGCGGCGGGTGGGAAGCACCGTCCGCCGATCCCCATCGCGGTGGCGACCGTACGTGCCCACTCCGCGGCGTGCTGCGGTCGTACGACCTCAACGGACAGGCCGTCACCCAGGCGGAGGGAGCGGCCGGCGGCGATGACGTCCTCCACCGGAGCGGCGAACTTGACCACTCCCGCGCCGCCCTGCAGCGCGAACTTCTCGGCGATCCGGTCCCAGTCCGCCGGCAGCACGGAGGGCGCGAACTGGAGAACGGCCAGGCCGGGCCGGTGAGCCGTGTAGAAGTCGAGCACGTCGGCGACGAGGCCCGCGGTGACGGGTGTCCCGAAGCCGAACCCGAGCGCCCTGCTCCAGAACCTGTCGGGGTCGTCACCGACCGACAGGCAGACGCCTCCGTGGAGCCGTGCCGCCGCCATGGCCAGGTCGACGCGGTCCTGGCCGGACACCAGACCCTCGAACTCGAACATCTCCTCCGCCTCCGCCGACTCCAGGAGGGGAAGGACGTCGCTCGGAAACCTCATGGAACCCCCGTGATGCGCCGCTCGCCCCGTGCCGCCCCCGCGCCCGCCCGGACCGTCCCGCGGTGCGCGGGGCCGCCCGGCGAGGGCGTGTCCGAGGGCAGGCCGAGGTGTCCGCGACCTGGGCGAAGTCTTCAGGCCCCAGTTTTCCCGGCCGTCGCGGTGATGAATAGAACGGACGTGCCATGTTCGCCTCGCCGTGCACACCTTTTGGCGTGGGGAGCTCCCCGGCCGCCTCACACGACGGTGGTGACGACCGCGTAACGGTCGCTCAGGAGCGGGATGACGCGCTCCAGGGCGAGGTCGCGGAAGTGGGGGCTGTCGCGGTGGGCCTGGAGGGCCGCCCGGTCCTCGTAGCGCTCGACCAGGACGATGTCCCCGTCGTCGGTCCCGTCCGGGTGGAAGACCTGGTAGCCCAGGCAGCCCGGTTCGTCCCGGGAGGCCCGTACCAGTGCCGTGAGCGTGGCGAGGACGGTGTCGCGGCTGCCGGGCGCGGGGTTCCACCGGGCGATCACGACGACCTGGCCCGGCTGGGCGTCGGTCAGCGGCCACGTCGCCTCGGGGGTGTCGTTCATCGGCTCGGTGCTCCCGTCGTCCGCGGCGTCGGTGGCGCGCACACCGGCCACCCAGGGGCATGGTGGCACCCGTCCACGGGGAGGCCGGTGCCCTGGGCGGCGTGTCCCCTCCCCTTCGCCCGGAGGCCGGACGGCTATTCGAGTCCGGCCAACCGCGAACCCGACCTGGCCCGCCGGGGCCGGCCCGCCCGAAGCGGGCCGGCCCCGGACCCGGCTGCCTCAGACGGCGGCCCCGGCCGGCTGCCGGGGAGACTCACGCAGTGCGCTCTCACGCTTGGGCAGGGCGACGCAGGCCAGCGCGGTCAGCAGCGAGACCGCCGCGGTGAAGAGCGCGACGGGCCAGGAGGAACCGCCCAGTGACAGGAGGTAGGTGGCGACCATCGGGCCGAAGCCGCCACCGACCGCGGCGGCCAGGTGGTAGCAGAGGCTGCTTCCCGTGTAGCGGACCTCCCGCGCGAACAACTCCGCCACCTCGCCGGCGAGTACGCCGTACCCGGACCCGATGAAGACCATCGCCCCGCCCACCGCCACGTAGAGCAGGGCCGGCTCACGCGTCTGCATCAGCGCGAAGGCCGGGAACGCCCAGACGAGCAGCGCGGACGTCGAGATGACGGCCACCCGGCGAGCCGTGATGCGACGGGCCGCGAGGACGCCCCCGTAGATGAAGGCTCCCTGGACGACGGCCGCGATCAGGTTCGCGGGGAGCGCGATCGAGGCCGGCATGGACAGCGTCGTCGTGGCGTAGCTGAGGACGAACGAGGTGAGCAGGTAGTAGGTGAGGAAGACCCCGGAGAAGGCGAGCGTGCCGATGAGGACCTGCCGGGACCCGCTCCTGAGGACCTGGAAGAACGGCACCCGGGCCCGCTCCTGCCGCTCCGCCGCCGTGGCGTACTCGCGGGTCTCGGACACCTTCACGCGGATGTACAGGCCGACCGGGACGAGCAGCGCCGACGCCAGAAAGGGTATGCGCCATGCCCAGTCCCGGAGTTGCGCCGTCCCGACGGAGGTGCTCAGCACGGTGAAGACGGTCGTCGCGAGCAGCAGACCGCCGGGGCTCCCCAACTGTGCGAAGGAACCGTAGAGCGTCTTCTTCCGCTCGGGGGCGTTCTCCGTGGCGATGAGCACGGCCCCCGCCCATTCGCCGCCGACCGCGAGGCCCTGCACGAGCCGGAGGACGATGAGGAGGATCGGGGCCGCCACGCCGATGGCGGCGTAGGTGGGCAGCAGGCCGATGAGGAAGGTCGCGCTCCCCATCGCCAGGAGCGTCACCACGAGCGTGCTCTTCCTGCCGAAGCGGTCACCGAAGTGGCCGAACACGACGGCCCCCAGGGGACGTACGAAGAAGCCGACCGCCAGCGTCATGAACGACAGGAGTTTTCCGACCAGGGGGTCTTCCGAGGGGAAGAACACGTCGTTGAAGACCAGTGCCGTCGCGGTGCCGTAGATGAAGTAGTCGTACCACTCGATGGCCGTGCCCACGAACGAGGCGGCGGCTATGCGGAGCGGGGACGTGGTCGAGTGGGTCGCGCTGGTGCTCATGAGTCACCTCTCGTCGGTGGCGCCATCGTCAGTGAGCCGATCCGTAGCCGCCGCCACCGCCGGTGCGGACGGTGATCCTGTCTCCGCGGTTGAGGATCTCCTGGTACGTGCAGTCGAGGACCTCGACGCTGCCGTCGGCCCGCTCGATCGTGAAGTTGCCCGTGCCGCCCTGGTCGCCGCCCTTGATCCCGGCGGCTCCGACCGTGTGCCGGTCCGCGTACCCGGCGACCGAGACTCCGTCGGTGGTCGCCACGTAGGTGCGGCTGATGCCGCGTCCGCCGCTGTGGGCGCCGGCCCCACCGGAGCCGTCCACCAGCGCGTACTCCTCGATCCGAAAGTGGTCGAAGTCCGTCTCCAGGGCCTCGACGGGAGCGTTGGCGCAGTTGGAGATGGGGTTGTCCAGAGCGTCGGGCCCGTCGTGATCGGCGCACGCGCCCCAGCCGCCGCCGAGGATCTCCAGTGACACCTGGTAGCCGTCGGTGCCACGCTTGCTGACCGCGATCGCCGTGGTGGTGTCGAATCCGGTCGCCACGGCACGCTCGGGCAAGGCCTGTCCGAGCGCCCGGACGACCGCGTTGAAGACCCGGGAGGCCGGCGTCAGCCGCGCGCGTACGGCGGCCGGTGGCCGCGGATTGAGTACGGAGCCGTAGGGGGCCGACACGGTGATCGGACGGTTGCAGCCCTCGTTGAAGCCGATGTCGGGCGAGTCCAGCATGCATCGGACGGCCGACTGGACGGCTGAGACGGTCGACGCCATCGGGCAGTTGACATTGCCGAGGATCTGTTCGGAACTGCCGCCGAAGTCGACGGAGATCTCGGTGCCCGAGACGGTGACCTCGGCCTCCACCCGGGCCTGGCCGGCTCCCCACGGGGTGGCGTCGAACGTCTCCACGGCGCGGTAGACGCCGTCCGGGATGAGGCCGATGGCCGCACGGACCCGCTTCTCCGCGTAGTCCTTGACGTCCGTCATCGCCTGGAGCACCTCGTCCCGGCCGTGCCGTCGAACGAGATCGGTCAGCCGCCGCGCCGCCGTGCCGCTCGCGGCGAACTGCGCCTGGAGGTCCCCGATCACCGCATCGGGGACCCGTACGTTGGCCGCGATGATCTGGCGGACGAAGCCGTTCGGATCGTCGAAGTCCCGCGAGACCGAGAAGCGGGAGAGCGGCAGCCGCAGCCCCTCCTGATACAGCTCCGTGGCGTGCGCCGAGAGTCCGGCGTGCGAGCCTCCGATGTCGACGTGATGCGCGGTCGAGGCACCGAAGCCGATGAGTTCCCCGTCGACGAAGACGGGGGTCAGCAGGTAGATGTCCTGGAGGTGCTGGCCACCGTGGTACGGATCGTTCATCAGCAGCGCGTCGTCCTCCGTCAGGTCCGCGAGGTCGATGCGCCGGGAGATCCCCTGCAGGGCGAGCGCGATGCCCGCGGTCATGATCGGTATGCACTCGGCCTGGGCCACGACCTCGCCCTTGGCGTCGGTCAGGGCCACGGAGAAGTCACGTGCCTCGCGGACGATGGACGAGATGGCCGAGCGGCGCAGGTTGACCGCCATCTCGCGGCCGATGGCATCCAGACCGGTCTTGATGACGCTCAGCTGGCTGGGGGCGAGATGCATGGTCAGTTCCGTTCCAGGAGGAGGTTGGTGTGGGCGTCCACGGATGCCGACCAGCCCGTCGGGACGAACGTCGTGGAGGTGCCGTCCTCGATGACGGCAGGGCCGATCTGCCTGCCGCCGACCGGCAGGCTGCGCCGGGAGCGGAAGACGGCGTCCACGACGGCGCCGTTCTCGGTGACCGGATGGGTGCTGACGGGCAGCTCCGCGTCGATGTCCACCCGGGGCAGCACCAGTGGCGGCCGCGGTCGGGTCACGGTGAGCCGCACCGTGACCACCTGGACGGGACGGTCGCTCTCCGCGTGGCCGTACCGGCGGGCGTGCACCTTGTGGAAGTGCCCCACCAGCCCGTCGACCGTCGTCGAGGGCCCGTCGGGCAGGTCGACCGGTACCTCGAAGCCCTGCCCGCCGTACCGCATGTCGGCGGCGAAGGAGAAGCCCGCGTCGTCCAGGGCGACACCCTGGGCCCCGAGCTGCTCCTCGGCCGTGGCGCGCAGACCGTCCATCACCGGCCGCAGGCATTCCTCCCCCAGTGCGGCCGCGTCGCTCAGGTACGTCTGGGAGAACTCCCTGCGGAATCCCGCCGTCAGCAGGCCGTAGGCCGACGCCAGGCCGGCGTGCGGCGGAACGATCACCCGCGTCATCCCCAGGTCCTCGGCCACGGTGGCGGCGTGCAGCGGTCCCGCACCGCCGTAGGCGACTAGGGTGTAGGACTTGACGTCGTGACCGCGCTCGGTCGTGGTGACCCGGATGGCTCCGGCCATCGCCACGCTCGTCAGCAGGTAGACGTCCTCGGCGATCTGCTCCACCGTCCGGCCCAGCCGCTCCGCCAGGGGAGCGAGGGCCTCCCGGGCGGCCGAGGTGTGCAGGGTGTGGCGTCCGCCGAGGAAGGTCTCGGGGCGGAGCAGCCCCCGCACCGCGTTGGCGTCGGTGACGGTGGGCCGGGTGCCGCCCCTGCCGTAGCACACCGGTCCCGGGTCGGCACCGGCCGATCGGGGGCCGACCGTCAGCAGACCACCGCTGTCGACGTCCACCAGGCTGCCGCCGCCCGCTCCGACGGCTGTGATGTCGACCATCGGCACCCTGACCGGAAGCCCGTCGGCGAGCACCTCGGTGGTGAGTTCCGTCCGTCCCTCGTGGACGACGGCGACGTCCGTGCTGGTGCCGCCCATGTCCATGGTCACGATGTTGCGGACGCCGGCGTTCTCGGCGACGGCTATGGCGCCGGCCACGCCGGCCGCCGGCCCGGACCGCAGCATGCTCAGCGGGGCCGACGCCGCCGCGCGGGCCGGGACCATGCCGCCGTTCGACTGCATGACGTGCAGCTCGGCGACGCCGCCTTCGTGGGCCGAAGCTTCCAGATCCGCCAGGTAGCGCTGGATGCGGGGGCGCAGGAACGCGTCGATCGTCGTGGTCGTGGTGCGCTCGTACTCTCGGAACTCACGTGCGCAGGAGCTGGAGAGGGACACCACCAGGCCGGGGAACTCCGCCGCGGCCAGCTCCGCGATCCGCTCCTCGTGCGCCGGTTCGGCGTAGGAGTGCAGCAGGCTGACCGCGACCGCGTCGGCCCCGCGTTCCGTGAGGTCCGCGAGCGCGGCACGCACGCTGTCCTCGTCGAGCGGCTGGAGAACGGCACCGGAGCGGTCGAGGCGCTCCGACACCTCCGCGACCAGTTCGCGGGGCACCAGCGGGGCCGGCTTGCGGTAGGCGAGGTCGTACATGCTGGAACGGTCCTGGCGCTGCAGCTCCAGCAGGTCGCGGAAGCCCCGGGTCACGATGAGCCCGACCCGTGCGCCCTTCCGTTCGATCAGCGCGTTGGTCGCGACGGTCGATCCGTGGAGGAGCACCGCGTGGTCACGCAGGGCGGGATCGAGGTTCCGCAGACCGGTGGTCACCGCCCGGTCAGGATGGGAGGGGGTGGAGAAGACCTTGTCGGTCGCGCGGAGGACCCCGTTGTCGTCCAGCACCACGAGATCGGTAAATGTGCCGCCGCATTCGACGCCGATGCGCATGTTGTGTCCTCGCTGATGGTTGAGGTCAGTAACTGGGCGGTGCTATCGCCCACAAGACCGTGGCTGTTGCGTTTCCGACCTCTCGGACGCGATGGGGTTCGCTGCTCGAGTAGGTGATCGAATCGAGTGCGGACAACCGGTGGACGGCCTCGGCGACCGTCACCTCGACTTCGCCGGAGATCACGAGCAGCAGTTCCTCCGAGTCGCCGTGGCTGTACGGTTCGACGCCTGTCGAGCCGCCCGCCTCGAAAACCCCGATGAAGGCTTCGAGGTGGTTGAAGTGCTTCGGGGTGAGCCGGAGCTTGCGCCCGTCGACCCCGAAGGAGAATCCCTGCTGATCGGTGAATCTGGTGACCGCCGGCCTGTTGTCCCAGGAAGCGGTGAAGAGATCACCCACCTCGAGCCCCAGCACCTTCGCGATCTTCTGCAAGGTCGCGATGCTTCCCGAGTGGACGCCCCGCTCGAGCTGTGACACGAAGCCTTCCGACAGGCCGGCCGCTTCCGCCACGTTCCGCAGCGTCAGCCGGAGAGCCAGCCGCCGTTGCCTGAGCCGAGCACCGATGTGATCGGCCTCCATGTCCTGCTTGGCGGTCGATGACTCCGGGGACTTGACCATGACCCTCCGATCGTTGAGGTGAAATTACATACGGCTGAGCCCGTGCACAAGAGCCTTGTGGAATTGCCTCAGATCTCTGAGGTGAGCTCAAGGTGCGCCCACCGCCGCGAGGTTGGCGCTGGTCAGCGGTTTCGCCGACGAGTCGGTCGTCGATCCACGGCGACGCCAGGATGGCACGCGGGTTCTATCGACCGACGGTGCGCTCGGGGATAGTGGGAGCGGCTGTCGCCGGCGGGTCGGCCCTGCCCTGCCCCGGACGTGATGCGGCCGTTCGGACGGGGTGGATTCCCGGGTCGGGACGGGCGCCGGCGGGGAAAGGCCGTGCGGGCGCCGGCACCTCGGTCCGGTGCGCCTCGTCGTCGCCTGCCGCGCGTGCGGCCGGCCGCGGCTTGCGCTTCCGGATCGCGCGGTGAAGCCCTCTCACCCCCCGGATGTTGGAAGGATTCGATGGCAGCCTCTCCTGACGAGCCGACGGCTGCGGACGACGAGGCGGGGGCCGTGCGCCGCCGCGGCCCGTCGCCGTTGCCCCGGCGGACGCGGAGGACGAACGCGATCGCCGAGGCCGACGCCACCCGGAGCCAGGACCCCCCGGACTGGACCACGCACAGGACCGAGACGCTGCGCGCCAGGCAGGCCGCCGCCCTTCCGGTCGAACCCGAGGACACGTCCGGAGGGTCGCCGTCCGGCTATGCGGACGGATTCGCGGCCGGGCTCGCCTTCGCCTCGTACCCCGAGGTGCCCGTGGCCGAGGGCGGTCCGACGCCCGGAGCTGAACCGCACGGGGGCGCCGGCCGGGAGGGGACCGCGCTCGCGGCCCCCCGTACCCGCGGGCCCCGGCGGCTGCTGCTGGCGGGCGCCTGCCTGGTGGCCGGCCTGCTGCTGTGCGTCCCCTTCCTGTTGCGGGGTTCGGACCCCGGCGAGGGCGGTTCGGCGGCCGCTCCCCGCCCCGGCTCCGTGCCGGGCACCGGGTCCTCCTCGGTCGGCACCGTCCCGGCGAGCCCGCTCGACGTGACGCGCCCGTCCCCGGGACGGGCTCCGGGGCAGTCGTCCGCGGGCGATGCCGAGAGCGAACTCCCGCCGTCCCCTCGGGATCCCGAACCCGGTGAGGCCGCCCCCGGGGCGGAGAGCGGCGAGGTTCCCGTTTCCGCGAGACCCTCCTCCTCCGAGGTGGCTCCAGGTGTGGCGATACGCAGTCACGCTTCCCGAAGGTGCATCGACGGCGGCCCCGTGGAGGGCGCGCTGCTGAGGCTCCGGGACTGCACGGTCAGCGCCGGACAGTCATGGCGGATCGTGCCGGAGGACAGGAGCATCAGGATCTCGGGCACGTGCATGGACGTCGCGGGCGGATCAACGGCCGACGGTGCGGCCGTCCGACTGGCCGACTGCAGCGGCGCCGCCTCCCAGAGGTTCCGGCTCAACCCCGCCCACGACCTGGTCAACCTCCAGGCCCACAAGTGCGTGGAGGCCACGGACCCGTACGGAGGCAACGGCACGGCGCTGCGGCTGTGGACCTGCACGGGCGCGGACAACCAGAAGTGGAGTTCGGGCTGATCCCTCGGCCCGCGGGTCACGCGGAGGGGGAGGGGGGCAGCGGCACGCATGATCAATGGAATTGTCTCCCTCGTTCAATGAAGTCCAGGTGGGAGGCACTACGTTTGAAAGTGGCACCCCGCGTGCCGCTTCCACGTGTCCGGCCCCTCGTACGGCCGTCGGCCCCCGGCATTCTTCGTGGCGACGAAGCCGCCGCAGGTGTCCGGGGGACGCGTGAAATTCCGCTCCCGTGCCGCATCGCATGACGACCGGGTGCTTTTCGTCCCCCGCGCGTATTCCTGACGTGCTGAAAGTCTGAGGAGAATGCAGTGTCCGAACAGCGGACCGACGGCCCGGCACGGCCACCGGTGGTGACCACCGCTCGCGCGGTCGCCGGTGTCTGCCTCGTCATCCCCTTCGTCGCCATGCTCTGGGTCGGCTCGTACGCGAAGCTGACGCCGGAGTTCATCGGCATCCCGTTCTTCTACTGGTACCAGGTGCTGTGGGTGTTCGTGTCCTCCGGGCTGACGTACGCCGCGTACGTGCTGGTCCGTCGTGAGGAGCGGGCACGGAAGGAGGCCGCGAAGTGAAGGACGGGGTCAACGGCGTCGCGCTCGGCGTCT